>CAYWOT010000005.1:19145-24314 GCA_964459975.1 uncultured bacterium | reverse complement strand
CATTTGAACCGCGTGGGCGAGCTGAACCGTCCAGTCGACGTGGGGGTGCGTCTCCCGGAACGGATCCCTCCCGGCGTGCCGGATCACGAGGTCCGCGCACGCCTGGTCGAGCGCGACCGGGTCGGCGGAGGCCAGAATTCCCACGTCCGGTGCGATCGGGCGGTCGTTGTTCCCGTAGCAGTCGCAGTACGGCGAAATCTGCGTTACGAACGAGATGAACAGGCTCGTCCGGGTCTTTCCCGCCAGGGCGCCGGCGGCGTGTTCGACCATCTTCCTCTGGACCGCCGGAGTGGCCTCGTTCCAGTCGACCTTCACGGTGTGCTCCGGGCAGACGACGATACAGTCCGCGCATCCGATGCACGCATCGGGGGCGATCACCGCCGTTCGGGAGACGATCTCGATGGCCCCCGACGGGCAGTGGGCCACGCACGTTCCGCACGCGGTGCAGCCGGCCGGGTCGACCGCAGGGGAGACCGTGGAATGTTGGGCCAGCTTGCCCGAACGCGCGGCGCACCCCATTCCCAGATTCTTGAGCGCCCCGCCGAATCCCGACAGCTCGTGCCCCTTGAAGTGGGTCACGACCACGAGCGCGTCGGCGTTGACGATGTCGGCGCCGATGGCCACCTCCGAGAAGATCGTGCCGCGCACGGGGACGCGGACCGAGCTCTCCCCCCGGAGCCCGTCCGCAATGAGCAACGGCGCGCCCAGGACCGAAAACGCGAACCCGTTGGCGACCGCCGTCCGGACGTGGTCGACGGCGTTGCTGCGTCCGCCGACGTAGAGCGTGTTGGTGTCCGTTACGAACGGTCGGCCTCCCGCGCCCGAGATCTCCTCCACGATCTTCCGCACGAAGACGGGACGGACGAACGAGACGTTTCCCGTCTCGCCGAAATGAACCTTCACGGCCGTCAGGGCCCCGGGGCCGATCCGTTCGGCCAGCCCGGCGGCCCGTAAAAGCTCGCCGGTCTTGTCGAGCAGGCTCCTGCCGGGGGGCGCGGAGAGGTCGGTGAACCACACGGTCGAGCGCATCCGGATGCCTCCTGATTGACAGAAACGAGGGAATTCCCATATAATACAGCAATACGTACGTTCGGCGACACTTCCGGATCTCACCTCGGAGGACCCGCCCCGATGAACTTCAAAGTAGGGGATTTGGCCGTCTACCCGGCCCAGGGAATCGGCATGGTGCAGGCGATCGAAACCCGCTCGATCTCCGGCGGGAAGAAGGAGTCCTTCTACGTCCTGCGCATTCTCGACACCGGGGTGACGATCATGATTCCGATGGGGAACGTGGAACAGGTCGGGCTCCGGCGGATCATGGACGCCAAGGCGGTCCGGTCGATCTACAAGATCCTGCGGAACCGCGACGTGGGCATCGATTCCCAGCCGTGGAACCGGCGGTACCGCCAGTACATGGACAAGCTGAAGTCCGGCTCGCCGTTCGAAATCGCCGAAGTGCTGCGCAGCCTCCTCCAGCTCAAGGGAGAGAAGGTCCTTTCGTTCGGCGAGCGCAAGATGCTCGATACGGCGCGTTCCCTTCTCGTCAAGGAGATTTCGATCGCCCGGTCCGTTTCCGAGGAGGCGGTCGAGGCGGACCTGCGCCGCTTCCTGAATTTCTGATCGGCCGTTTTCCCCCGCGCGTTTCGCCACTTGCGGTCCCGGCGGGGGGCCGCGATCCCGAAGAATTCCGGAGGGCCGATGAACAAGGTCGTGGCGATCGTCGTCGCCGGGGGCCTCGGCAGGCGGGTCGGCGGGGAGCTTCCCAAACAGTTTCTGCCGATCGCGGGGCGTTCCCTGCTGGACCGGACCCTCTCGGTCTTGCTGTCTTCCACGCGAATCGACGGAATTGTCCTCGCGCTTCCGGCCCTTGTGCCCGACGAGGTGAAGCAGGCCTACCGCTCGGTGGGGAAGATTCTGGCGGTCGTCGAGGGCGGCGCCGAGAGGCAGGATTCGGTCCGGAACGCCCTGGACGCCGTCCCCGCGGAGGCGGAGATCGTCCTCGTGCACGACGCGGTGCGGCCCTTCGCATCCCGGCGGCTCGTCGAGCAGTGTGTGGCGCTGGCGGGCGAGCACGGGGCGGTCGTGCCGGTGGTGCCGGTGCGGGACACGGTCAAGGAATGGGACGGCCAGGCGAAGGCGCTTCGCACACGGGACCGGTCCGGGCTGTTTCTTGCCCAGACGCCGCAGGGCTTCCGGGCGTCGATCCTGCGGGCCGCATACGGAAGGGCCGACGGGGAGAGCAGACGCGGGACCGACGATGCGTCCCTCGTCGAGGCGAGCGGCTATTCCGCGGTGCCGGTTCCGGGCGAGGAGGGAAACATCAAGATCACGACGCCGGAGGACTTCCGGATGGCCGTGGGACTTCTCGCCGAAGTTCCGGATTTCCGGATCGGAATCGGGGGGGACGCCCACCCGCTGGTCGAGGGGCGGGACCTTGTTCTGGGAGGAGTCCGGGTTGAACACCCCCGCGGGCTGCTCGGGCACTCCGACGGAGACGTTCTGCTCCACGCGATCGCCGACGCGATCTACGGCGCTCTCGGCGATCCGGACATCGGCCGCCACTTTCCGCCGGGCCTTCCGGAGACCGAAGGCATCTCCAGCCGCAGCATCATCGCGCACGCCCGTGGAAGAATGCTGGAAAAGGGTTTCGGGTTGGTCGGGCTGGATGCCGTCGTGGTCTGCGAGGAGCCGCGGATCGCTCCGCTCGCCGCCGCGTTGCGCACGTCGATCGCCGCGATGTTTTCCCTTCGGGAGGACCGTGTGAACCTGAAGGGGAAGACGACGGAAGGAATGGGGTTCGAAGGACGCGGCGAGGGAATATCCGCCTGGGCGGTGGCCCTCCTGAAGGGACCTCTCCCGCCCGGGGACAAGGGATCGCGCTGATGGCGCTCACCGTGTACAACACGCTGGGGAACCGGAAGGAGACCTTTGTCACGATCTCCCCCGGGAAGGTGAAGATGTACGTCTGCGGGGTGACGGTCTACGACCTGTGCCACATCGGCCACGCCCGCGCGAACGTCGCGTTCGACATCATCGTCCGCTACCTCCGCTACCGGGGGTTCGAAGTGACGTTCGTTCGCAACTTCACCGACGTCGACGACAAGATCATCGACCGGGCCAACCGCGAGGCCACGGACTATCTCACGATCGCGAACCGTTACATCGACGCCTTCCACTCGGATTTCGACCGGATGGGCCTCGTGCGCCCCGACGTGGAGCCCCGCGCGACCGAGCACGTCCCGGACATCGTCGATCTGGTGGCGCGCCTCGTCGCGTCCGGGAAGGCCTACGTCGTGGACGGCGACGTGTACTATTCCGTCCGCGGGTTCGGGGGCTACGGCAAGCTCTCCGGGAAGAACCCGGAGGAGTTGCGGTCCGGCGCGCGGGTCGAGGTCGACGTCCGGAAACGGGATCCGCTCGATTTCGCGCTCTGGAAGGCGTCGAAGCCCGGAGAGCCGGCCTGGGAGAGTCCGTGGGGGCCGGGGCGGCCCGGGTGGCACATCGAGTGCTCGGCGATGGCGATGCGCCACCTGGGGGAGACGTTCGACATCCACGGCGGCGGGAAGGACCTGGTCTTTCCGCACCACGAGAACGAGATCGCCCAGTCGGAAGGCGCGACGGGAAAACCGTTCGCCCGGTTCTGGATCCACAACGGATTCGTCACCGTCGACCGGGAGAAGATGAGCAAGTCCCTGGGGAATTTCTTCACCCTCCGCGACGTCCTCGCCGCCGTGCAGCCGGAGGTCCTTCGCTTTTTCCTGGCGTCCAGCCATTACCGGAGCCCGATCGATTACTCCGACCGGAGTCTGGCGGACGCCCGGGCCGGCGTCGACCGCCTGTACCGGGCGAAGGAAAAGGCGGGAGCCTGCGCGTCCGCCGGGGTCGAGGCGTCCGCCGTGCCGGACGGGAACGGCTTCGCCACGCTCCGGGACGCCCCGGCCCGGTTCGTCGAAGCGATGGACGACGACTTCAACACCGCGGCGGCGCTGGGCCGCCTGTTCGAGGCCGTTCGGATCCTGAACCGGCTGTCGCCCGCCGACCCGTCCGCCGAGCGGGAACGGGCGGGACGGTTTCTGGCCGGGTACCGCCTCCTCGATCCGTTGTTCGAGGTGCTCGGGCTTCTGCGACTGGACCCGAAGGACTATTTCCAGGCCCCGGTTGTCGCCCCGGGCAAGGGCGCGGCGGGATCCCCGGATGCCGGCGGAGGGGCCCTCCCGCTGCCGGAAGACGAGATCGAGCGCCGGATCGAGGAGCGCAGGGCCGCCCGCGCGCGGAAGGACTTCGCTCTGGCCGACCGGATCCGGCAGGAGCTCGACGCGCGCGGCATCGTCCTGGAAGACTCGAAGACGGGGACGACCTGGAAGGCCAAAGGGTAGGGCGCGAGGCGGACCCGGATCCCGGATCCCTGTACAATCATGGTATGGCCGATCTGTTCCGCCTGAAAACGCCGTTCCCCCCGTCCGGGGACCAGCCGGAGGCGATCCGCCGTCTCGTCGACGGTCTCGCGCGGGGCGCCCGCCGGCAGGTGCTCCTGGGCGTCACCGGATCGGGCAAGACCTACACGATGGCCAACGTCATCGCCGAGAGCGGCCGCCCGGCGCTGGTCATCGCGCCGAACAAGACGCTCGCCGCCCAGCTGTTCGCGGAGTTCCGGGACCTGTTCCCGGAAAACGCCGTCGAATACTTCGTCTCGTATTACGACTATTACCAGCCCGAGGCTTACATTCCCCAGACCGACACCTTCATCGAGAAGGATTCGGCGATCAACGAACAGATCGACAAGATGCGCCACAGCGCCACGCGTTCGGTCATGACTCGGCGGGACGTGATCGTGGTCGCCTCCGTGTCGTGCATCTACGGCCTCGGTTCGCCCGAGTTCTACGGACGGGCGACTGTCCGCGTCCGCCGCGGCGGGGCGTTTCCGCGCAACGAGCTGATCCGGCGACTGGTCGACATCCAGTACGAGCGGAACGACGTCGATTTCCATCGCGGCACCTTCCGGGTCCGCGGCGACGCCGTGGAACTGTTCCCCGCCTACGAGGAGGACCGGGTCCTCCGGATCGAATACGACGAGGACACGGTCGAGCGGATCCGTTACGTCGATCCGCTCCGGGGAACGCGCCTGTACGACGTCGCGGAAACGGTCATTTTTCCCGCGAGCCACTACGT
>CAYWOT010000005.1:0-19135 GCA_964459975.1 uncultured bacterium | reverse complement strand
GCTCGACCGCGCCCTCGCGGGGATCGACGCGGAGCTCGAGGCGCGGCTGGCCGAACTGGCGGCGGAAGGAAAGATCCTCGAACGGGAGCGGCTGCGGCAGCGCACCGCGTACGACCTGGAGATGATCCGGCAGATGGGATTCTGCAGCGGCATCGAGAACTATTCCCGTCATCTGGACGGGCGGGCCCCTGGAGAGCCCCCTTACACGCTGCTCGACTACTTCCCGCGCGACTTCGTCGTGTTCATCGACGAGTCGCACGTGACGGTGCCCCAGCTTCACGGGATGTACAACGGCGACTTCTCCCGGAAGTCGACGCTGGTTTCCTTCGGGTTCCGGCTGCCGTCGGCCCTCGACAACCGGCCGCTGCGCTTCGTCGAGTTCGAGCGGCGGGTGGGCCAGGGGGTCTTCGTCTCCGCGACGCCGGCGGAGTTCGAGCGGCGCGAGTGCGGAGACGCCGTGGTCGAGCAGATCATCCGGCCGACCGGCCTGGTGGACCCGGCCCTCGACGTGCGGCCTGCGCGTACGCAGGTGGACGACCTTCTCGCGGAAATCCGGTCGCGGGTCGCGGCGGGGGAGCGGGTCCTGGTCACGACGCTGACCAAGCGGATGGCCGAGGACCTCACGGAGTACTACGAGGGGCAGGGCGTCCGGGTCCGGTATCTGCACTCGGACATCGATACGGTCGAACGGGTGAACATCATCCGGAACTTGAGGCTCGGCGCGTTCGACGTCCTGGTCGGCATCAATCTCCTGCGCGAAGGGCTGGACATCCCGGAGGTCTCCCTCGTGGCCATCTTGGATGCCGACAAGGAGGGCTTTCTCCGGTCCGGCCGTTCCCTCATCCAGACGTTCGGGCGGGCCGCGCGGAACGTGTCGGGGAAGGCGATCCTATACGCCGACCGGGTGACGGAGGCGATGCGGGAAGCCGTGTCGGAGACGGAGCGCCGCCGGGCGAAGCAGGTGGCGTTCAACGCCTCGCACGATATCACGCCCGAGACCGTGCGCAAGAACATCGCCGAACCGATCGGTTCGGTGTGCGAGGGCGACTACGTGACCGTGCACCCGGACGAGGCGTGGGAGTTCCGCTCCGCGGGAGAGCTGGCGCGCCACCTCCGCAAGCTGCGCAAGGACATGGAGAGGGCGGCGAAGAACCTCGACTTCGAACGGGCGGCGGAGATCCGCGATCGGATGCTGGCCCTCGAGCGCGTCGAGCTCAAGGCGAAATAGCGGATGGATCCTCTTTCCGGATGGAAGACGTTCCCGCGCGCCCCCGGCGTCTACTTGATGGCGGACCCGAAGGGGAAGGTCCTGTACGTGGGGAAGGCGAAGAACCTGCGCGCCCGCCTGCACCAGTACGCGTCGAGAGGGGGAGACGGCAGGCCGCAGATTCCGCATCTGCTCCGGCGGGCGGCGTCCGTGCGATGCATCGTGACGTCGACGGAGAAGGAGGCCCTGCTTCTCGAAAACACGCTGATCAAGGAGCATCGGCCGCCCTTCAACATCTTTCTGCGGGACGACAAGGAGTACCTTCTCCTGCGGATCGATCGACGGGAGGAGTTTCCGCGCCCCGAGCTGGTCCGGCGCACGGCGAAGGACGGCGCGTTGTACTTCGGTCCGTTCTCGTCCGCGCGGGGGATCCGGGAGACCCTCCGGATCCTCTATCGCTTCTTTCCCCTGTGCTCCTGCTCCCGCAAGAAGTTCGCGTCGCGGACGCGACCGTGCCTCAACTACCAGATCGGGCGGTGCGCCGGGGCGTGCGCGGGAGCGATCTCGCGCGAGGAGTACATGCCCATCGTCGACAACGCCGTCCGATTTCTCCGGGGCCGATACCGGGACCTGCTCCGCGAGTGGCGGTCGCAGATGATCGACCTCGCGAAACAGATGCGGTTCGAGGAGGCGGCCGCGCTGCGCGACCGGATCGCCGTCGTAAAGGGCACCCTCCTGCGGCAGCGCGTCGTCCGGACCGTCCGGGGCGACGTGGACGCCGTCGGGTGGTTCCGCGACGGCGACGAGGGAACGGCGACCGTGCTCCACGTTCGGGAGGGCCGCGTCTCGGACGCCCATTCCTATCATTTCCGGGTCGCGGAGAGCGACGGCGAGGCGGTTACGTCCTTTCTCGTCCAGCAGTACGGCGACGGCGCCTACGTCCCGGGTGAGGTCCTGCTGCCGTTCGCGATTCCGGAGCCGGGTCCGGTCGCGGCACTTCTGGCGGACCGCGCTGGAAGCCCGGTCTTGGTACGGGTTCCCGAAAAAGGGGAACGCCAGCGCCTCGTGGCTCTTGCGGAGCGTAATGCGGTGGAAGCGCACCGGATGCGGAAGGAGAAGGAAGCGGACTACGGGCGCCTTTCGGAGCGGCTCGCTTCCCTGTGCCGACTTCCCCGGGCTCCCGTGCGCGTCGAGGGCTTCGACATCTCGAACCTGGGGGAGGCCGAGCCCGTGGGTTCGATGGTCACGTTCATCGGGGGAACGCCCGCCAAGAAGTGGTACCGGAAGTTCGGCGTGCGCGGAGTCCCGGGCCAGGACGACTTCGCCATGATGGCCGAAGTGGTGCGCCGGCGCTTCGCGCACGGGGCGGACTTCGGCGGAATGCCCGACCTCGTGCTGATCGACGGGGGCAAGGGCCAGCTTGCCTCGGCGCTCGCCGCGATGGACGCCGGCGGAGCGGGCCGGGTGCCCGTCATCTCGCTCGCCAAGGAGCGTGCGCGGGGCGGACGAACCGTCGCCTTCGAACGGATCTTCCTGCCCGGGCGGAAGAACCCCGTGGTGCTGGCCCCGAACGATCCCGTCCTGCTTCTCCTCGTGCGGGTCCGGGACGAGGCCCACCGGTTCGCCCTCTCGTTCCACCGCGCGCGACGGGCCAAGCGCTATACGGGAAAAGCGCAGGGCCGTTCGTAGCGATCCGCTCCCCCCGACACCGGGGACATCCCCGGCTCGAGCCGGGGACGTTCCTGGCTTTACTCCTTTTCCCGACTCAGGAGCGTCCCCGGTGTGCGGGACTGTCCCCGTCCACACCGGTTGCCGCCTTCAGGCCCCTGGCTCGCGGGGGGTATCCCCGCAGCTACGTTCGCGATCTTCGCCCGCTCACTGCCGGTTCCGCTCGACGAGCGGAACCCCGCGATGCGGGGATACTTTCTTCCTCGCTCCACAGGCCGCTGCGGGGAACCCCCCGCTGCGCCTGACGGGGCCTAAAGGCGGTTTACCGGCGCCGGGGACATTCCCGGCTCACCTCGGGGACGTTCCTGGCTTTACGCCTTTTCCCGACTCAGGAGCGTCCCCGGTGTAGGGGAGCGTCCCCGTCCACACCTGTTACCGCCCCAACTCGCTCGCACCACCCCTTGCGCGGGGACGCCTTGCCGTGCATCCCTGCACGCATGCGGCTGCGGGTCTTCCTCGCTCTCGGCGTCCGTGCCTCCGCTTTGGAAGACATGCCCCCGCGCAAGGGGGGTGCGCAGCTCGTTATGGGGCGGCAGGAGGGGGCGGGACCACCGAAGACGTGGAACAGGGGTTGCACCTCGTGCGGCATGGACCACCCGTTCCGGAGCTCGGGGCCCGCCCTCCTTCTCTGCATTCCGCTGCTCCTCGGCTTCTTTCTTGGCCTCGCCGCCGGGTCCGGAATCGCCGCCGCGGCGGCCGGGTTCGTCACGCTGTCCTTCGTCCTGGTCGGGCGGCGGACTGTCCCGTTGGCCTCGGCGTGCGCGGTGGCCGCTCTTTGCGGAGTCCTCGGCGCCGCGCGCATGTCGCTTGTCGCGCCCGGAGGCGTCAGGCCGTTTCTCGGTCGAGAGGTCGTCCTGCGGGGAGAGGTGTACCAGGTTCGCC
The DNA here is from genome assembly GCA_964459975.1 of uncultured bacterium. Taxonomy (GTDB): domain Bacteria; phylum Desulfobacterota; class Deferrimicrobia; order Deferrimicrobiales; family Deferrimicrobiaceae; genus CSP1-8. The sequence goes on along the minus strand of CAYWOT010000005.1, from coordinate 15,318 downwards.
CCGACGATGCGGGCTGGAGCGGCGTCGTCGAAGACGCCGTGGTATCGCGGATCGACGGCTCCGGTGTCCTCCGGCTGGGACGAGTCCTCTTTTCGGTCCGGAACCCGGACTGGTCCGGCTCCTTCCCGGCCGAGGTGCGGGCGACGGGCCGCCTCCATGCGATCCGAAGCCGGGGGAACCCCGGCGAGCTGCCGCGGGAATGGACCGCGTTGGCGAGCGGCGCGCAGTACCGGTTCGGGACGGACGCTTCGCGGTGTGTCTTCCTCCCGCTCCGGGGATCGGACCGGGGAGTCCGCGCCCTTTTTGCGCGAGCGCGGGCGCGCACCGGACGTTGGCTGGCGGCAAACGCGGGCAGTTCGGACGGGGCCCTCTATCTTCGCGCCATCGCGACGGGGGAACGGCCGCCTTCCTCCCACCCGATGGTGGCGCTGCTCCGGCGAACGGGACTTGCGCACCTCCTGGCGATCTCGGGGCTGCACGTCGTGCTGTTGTTTTCCGTTCAGGCCCTCTGCTTCCGACTCGTGGTCTGGCTCCTCCGCCGCAGGCGCGGCGTCCCCGCCCTGCCCGGAATCGCCGCCTTCCTCTCCCTCCCCGGCTGTTGGGGGTACGTGCTCCTGGCGGGGGCGCCGGTCTCGGCGGTCCGGGCGGCGGGAATGCTCACCGTCGCCGTGTTTCTGCGCTGCGCGCTGGGTGTTCGCGGATCGGGCGCCGCCTGGACCGCGCTGGCGCTTCTCACCCTCGCCAAGGCGCCCTCGTCGGTCTTTTCGCCGTCGTTTCTCCTTTCGTACGGCGCCTCCTTCTTCCTCATCGTTGCGTTCGGCGAACGAGGCGGCCGGCAGGCCCCCCATGGACGACCGCGCCTCCTGCGCGGGATCGTCGCCTGGACCCGGGCTTCCCTGATCGGGTCCGCGACGGTCGTCGCGGGAACGCTGCCCGTGTCGGCCGCGTTTTTCCGAGGCTTTCCGGCTGGAGCGATCCTCTGGAACGTCCTGTTCGTGCCCGTCCTCGGGCCTGCCGGAGTCGTCGGGGCGTTGCTCGCCGTGGCAGGCGGCGCATTCTCCGTCGACGCCGTCGGAGGGCCGGTCCGGATCGTCGAGCGCTTCCTGTGCGGCGCATTTGCGCTGCTCTCGCACCTCTCGCAGAACGGTTCGTGGTGGTATCCGCTTCCTCCCTCCGGTTTCGCGGCGCCGCTGGCCTGCACCGGCGCGGCGGCGTACGGTTCCCTCCGGCTCCGGGCACGGGGATGTGAGCCGTGGCCTGCGGTCGCGGCGGCGGCCGTGGCGTTCCTCGTGTGGATCCACGTACCGTACGCGGCGCTGCCCGACCACCGGCTGACCATTGCCGCTCTCAACGTCGGGCGGGGCGCCGCGCAGGTGATTTCGCTACCCGGGGGAGGCCACGTGATGGTCGACTGCGGGAGCGGCCAGTATGGAAACGCCGGAGCCAACGTCGTCCTGCCGTACCTCCGGGGCCGGGGAATCCACCGCCTCGACGTCCTGGTCCTGACGCACCCCCACGAGGACCACTACGGAGGAGCGGAAGCGGTCCTGGCGGACATGCCGGTGGGGGAAATCTGGATCCTCGAGGGAATGCATCCATCCGCATTCGGGGAGGCCGTCGGACGGGCGGGCGGCCGGGTGCGGTGGAAAGCCCCCGGGGACCGCCTGATCTCGGGAGGTGCCGAGATCGTCGTCCGCGGCTCGGGCCCGCGCCCGTTCCCGCAAAGCGCGAACGAACGAAGCCTGATGCTCGAAGTCCGCTACCGATCCTTTGACGCGTGGCTTCCCGGCGACGTGGAGCGAGGGCCGATCGCCTGGGGGAGGCCCGCGTCTCCCCGCGGAGCGGAACGGCGAGTGCTCTTCCTGCCGCATCACGGGTCGCCGGGAGCCCGGCCGGGCGCATGGATCCGGGCGGCGTCGCCGAGGGCCGTGATTTCCCAAAATAGCGATTGTTTCAAAAAGGGGAATCTGGTACCCTCGGTCAAGTCATTTTTCTTAGAAAACGGGGCGGTTACCATGCGCTCGGACGGCAAGACGGTCACGGTGGAACAGGCAAGGCGGCCCGGCCTCTGGGAACTCCTTTTGCGCCTGCCCCCGGAAGGGTAGAAGAAGGGCGGGGCATGGGTCCTTCCGGTACGTGACATGGCGAAGCAGCGGGTCCTGATTCTCTCCCCCGATCCGGAGCCGATCGAAAGCACCGTGCGGAACGCGACCCTGGCGGGCAGCCACGTCACGGTCCACGCGGACTGGGAAAAAGGCGCGTCCGCCCTCTCCAAGGAGAATTTCTCGGTCATCGTGGCCCGGAAGTTCCGGAAGGGCCAATCGGCGGAGCAGTTCGTCCAGGACGTCCTGTCGCTCGCTCCGAAGACCCCTCTCATCCTGATCCTTCCGAAAAAGGGAGGCCCGTCGGTTCTCGGCGGACTGCGGGGAGGGGCGTCGGAGATCCTGTTCGAAGAGAACCTGGCGCGGGAGCTGCCGCCGACGATGGAAAAGTACCTGTTTCTCGGCCACGGCCTTCTCCGCAAGATGTCCCTCGACGAGCTGTTCGACTACTGTTTTCCGGTCATCACCACGACCGATATGGACCTGCTCGGATACACGGTGATCGAGATGTTCAAGGAATCGCTCGGGGCGTCGTTCGGGATCCTGTTCCGGGAGCAGGAAGGAAGGGGGACCGGCTTCCAGGTTCTCGCGACGGCCGGGTTTTCGGACGAAACGCTCGCGGGCGGATTCCTCCTCCGTTACGGAGCGGGAATCGCCAAGGCCGCGTCTCCGGCGCCGGCCGTCTTCCCCGCGGAACGGCTGGCGGGCGCCTCCCGGGACGACGACCGGATGATCGGGGAAAACCGGACGTTTTTCGGCCTCCGGTTCGACCTTTCGCCCGGATCGAGCACATACGCGGTGCTCGCGATGCGCGGGAACCCCGGAACCGACGTGCTCCAGAGCACGCTGCTCAACTTCTTCTGCCGGCAGGCGCGCTTTGCGCTTCTCAACGCGGAGCGCGGCGCCAAGACCCAGAACCTGATCTACATCGACGACCTCACGAAGCTGTACAACAGCCGGTATCTGAACGTGGTGCTGGACCGGGAGCTCAAGCGGTCGGAGCGGTACCGCAATTTCTTTTCCGTCCTGTTCATGGACCTCGACTTTTTCAAGCGGGTCAACGACGCGCACGGCCACCTCGTCGGCACGAGGGTGCTGGTGGAGGCGGGCAACGTCCTGCGCTCGTGCGTTCGCGAGACCGATACCGTCGTCCGGTACGGCGGCGACGAATTCGTGGTGCTCCTCGTCGAGACCAAGGCCGAGGAGGCCATGCTGGTCGCAGAGCGGATGCGGAAGATGATCGAGGAGAAGACGTTCGGCCAGGAGATGGCGCTCGACATCCGCTTGACGATTTCCATCGGTATCGCGGCGTTCCCCGAGCACGCGACGACGAAACAGCACCTGCTGAACCTGGCGGACCGGGCGATGTACCGAGGGAAGGATTCCACCCGGAACGTGGTCTACCTCGCCGGCGCGCAGAACGTCCCATGACGGTTCCTTCCGTCCGGGGGATGAAGGACATCGTTCCCCCGGCGTCCGCCCGATGGGCCGCCCTGGAGGCGGCGTTTCGCCGGCACGCGACCCGGTTCGGATTCGCCGAGATTCGGACTCCCGTCCTGGAGAAGACGGAGCTGTTCGCGCGTTCGGTCGGGGAGACGACGGACATCGTGGAGAAGGAGATGTACACGTTTTCCGACCGCTCCGGGGACCGTCTCACCCTGCGGCCGGAAGGGACGGCGCCGGTGGTCCGGGCGCTTCTCTCCAATCGGGCGGCCCTGGGCGACTCGCCCGTCCGCCTGTTCTACGTCGGACCGATGTTCCGCCACGAAAGGCCCCAGAAGGGGCGCCTCCGCCAGTTCCACCAGTTTGGGGCGGAGATGTTCGGCACCGACTCCCCGTGGGCGGACGCCGAGGCCCTGATGTTCCTCCACGGTTTTCTCGCGGACGCGGGGATCCGGGAGGTCTCCCTGGAGATCAACTCTCTCGGGGACCCCGACTGCCGCCCGTCCTACCAGCGCGCCTTGGCCGCCTTTCTCGCGGACCGGGCGGACGCGCTGTGCGAAGACTGCCGTCGGCGGCGCCTGACGAACCCCCTTCGCGTGCTCGACTGCAAGTCGGAAGGATGCATTCGCGCGACGGCGGACGCGCCGTCCTCGCTCGATTACCTGTGCGAGCCGTGCCGGACGCATTTTGCGGCGGTCGAGGAGGCGCTGCAGGGGATCGGGATTCCCTTCGCCCGGAACGCGCGCATGGTCCGCGGGCTGGACTACTACCGCCGGACGACCTTCGAGTTCGTCATCCCGGGGATGGGGGCGCAGAACACCGTTGCGGCGGGTGGGCGCTACGACGGACTCGCGGAGATTCTCGGAGGACGGGAGCGGGTTCCGGCGATCGGATTCGCCATCGGCGTCGAACGCCTCCTGATGCTTCTCGGGGAAACGGAATCCGGGCCCCGTCCGCCGGACGTGTATCTCGTCGCGTCGGACCGGCGGTTCCTGCCCGAAGCGTTCCGCTGGAAGATGGAGTTGACCGGTTTGGGGCTGCGCGCGGACTTGGATTACGAGGGCCGCAGCATCAAGGCCCAGTTCCGGCGCGCTGGCAGGGCGGGAGCCCCGATCGCGGTTGTCTTCGGGGAGTCCGAGGCCGAGCGGGGCGTGGTCGTCTTCCGGGACATGGCGAAGGGTGTGCAGGAGGATCTCACCAAAGAGGAGGCCGTCCGAAGGTTGAGCCGCCTCGGAGGGACGAAGGAGGAGTAGCAGTGGACGCGTTTCTGCCCGAGCACAAGCGAACGATCTATTGCGGCCGGGTGCGCCCGGAGCGGATCGGAGACGAGGTCGTGCTCTGCGGGTGGGTGCACCGGCGAAGGGACCACGGCGGCCTGGTATTCGTGGATCTTCGGGACCGCGAAGGGCTCGTCCAGGTCGTTTTCACCCCGGACGCCTCTCCCGAAGTGCATGCGAAGGCGAACGTCCTGCGGGCCGAATACGTCGTCTCCGTCCGCGGGGTCGTCCGCCGGCGCCCCGAGGGAACGGAGAATGCCGGTCTGGCCACCGGGGAGGTCGAAGTGGCCGCGTCGTCGCTGGCGATCCTGAACGAGTCGAGGCCCCTGCCGTTTCCGCTCGAGGACGACGCCGACGTCGCCGAAAACGTCCGCCTCAAGTACCGGTACCTCGACCTGCGCCGGCCGTCGGTCCAGCAGGCGTTCGTCAGGCGCTCGCTTCTGGCGCGTTCCACGCGCGACTATTTCTTCCGGAACGGCTTTCTCGAGGTCGAGACGCCCGTCCTGACCAAAAGCACCCCCGAGGGAGCCCGGGACTACCTGGTTCCCTCGCGCGTCTCTCCGGGGATGTTCTACGCCCTCCCGCAGTCCCCGCAGTTGTTCAAGCAGATTCTGATGGTCAGCGGCTACGACCGCTACGCCCAGATCGTGAAATGTTTCCGGGACGAGGATCTCCGGGCGGACCGGCAGCCCGAGTTCACGCAGATCGACGTCGAGATGTCGTTCGTCGATCGGGAAGAGATCTTCCGGACGATGGAAGGGCTGATGGTCTGCATCTTCGGGGAGGCGCTCGGAGTCGACGTCGCGTCGCCCTTTCGACGCCTGAGCTATCGGGACGCGATGGACCGGTTCGGGAACGACAAGCCCGACACCCGGTTCGGTCTGGAGATCGTCGATTACACGGAGGAGCTCCGGGACACGGGTTTCCGGGTCTTCGCCGACGTCGTGGCGAACGGCGGGGTGATCCGGGGGATCACGGCTCCCGGGTTCGGCGAGGCCAGCCGGTCCGAGATCGGCGCGCTGGAGGAGATCGCCAGGATCGGCGGCGCACGAGGGCTCTCCGCGTGGAAGATCACGGAGTCCGGGGCGGCGTCGCCGATCGCGAAACATTTCCGGGCCGAGCAGATCGACGCGCTCCGGATCAAGAGCGGGGCGAACCCGGGGGACCTCGTCCTGCTCGTAGCGGACGGGTATGCCGTCGCCAGCGACTCCCTGTCGCGCCTCCGGCTGCACATCGGCGAGCAGGCCGGGCTGATCGACCGATCGCGGTACGACTTTCTCTGGGTGACCGACTTTCCCTTGCTCGAATGGGACAGCGAGGAGCAGCGGTATGTGGCGATGCACCATCCTTTCACGGCGCCGCTGGACGAGGACGTGCCGCTCTTGGACACGGACCCGGGAAAGGTTCGCGCCAAGGCCTACGACATGGTGCTCAACGGTGCGGAGATCGGCGGGGGAAGCATCCGAATCCACCGCCGGGACGTGCAATCGCGGATGTTCCAGCTTCTCAACATCGGTCCGGACGAGGCGAGGCGGAAATTCGGCTTCCTGCTCGAAGCGCTCGAGTTCGGCGCGCCCCCGCACGGGGGGATCGCCTTCGGGCTGGACCGGCTCGCGATGATCCTGTCCGGCGCGAAGTCCCTGCGCGATGTGATCGCCTTCCCGAAGACGCAGAAGGCGAGCTGCCTGATGACGGACGCGCCGTCCCCCGTGGACCCGAAGCAGCTCAAGGAACTCCACATCCGGGTGACGACCCCGAAAGGCGACCCGACAGGGGGGCGGTAGGCCTCCCTGCATTCTCGCCCGGTCGCGTACCCGCGGCGTTCCGGCCGCTGCTTCACGTCGGCGGCGGCCCCGGCGTCCGCCCCCCCCGATCCGAGAGTTGAAATCGCGGACGGCGGGACTACAATGGAACCTGGCCGCCCGACAATGCCCGATCACTCCGGAAATTCCGAGGCGACGCCGGTGCTTCCACCGGAACTGTTCGAGCCGAAATCCGTAGCCGTTCTGGGCGCTTCCCGAAACCCGGGAAAGGTGGGCCACGGCGTGTTCGCGAACCTGGTGCAGGCCGGCTTCCCCGGGGCGGTCTACGGCGTGAATCCCGCGGGCGGAGAGGTGCTCGGGCGCACCTTCTACCGCGAGATCGGGGCCATCCCCGGCAGCGTCGATCTCGGCGTCTTCGTCGTTCCCCCCAAGGCGGTTCTCGAGGCCGTCCCCCTCCTGGCGGAAAAGGGGATGAAAGCGGCCGTCGTCATCTCCGCGGGATTCAAGGAGATCGGCGGGGAAGGCCAGTCCCTGGAGCAGGCGTTGCGGGAGGCGCTCGCGTCGGCGTCGATCCGAGCGGTCGGCCCGAACTGCCTCGGCCTCATCAATCCTCACGCGAAGCTGAACGTCTCCTTCTCGGTCGGAACTCCTTCGCCGGGGCCGGTCGCCTTCTTTTCGCAGTCCGGCGCCCTGTGCACCGCCGTGCTTGACTGGGCGACCGACGCGGGGATGGGGTTCTCGAAGGTCGTAAGCCTCGGCAACAAGGCGGACGTGACGGAACTGGACCTTCTGACGTATCTCTCCGACGACCCCGACACGAGGGTGATTCTGGGATACGTGGAAAGCATCGACGAGGGGCAGGACTTCCTGCGCGCGGCGCGGCAAGCGACCCGCAAGAAGCCCGTCGTTCTGCTGAAGGCCGGGGCGACGTCGGCGGGCGCGCGGGCCGCGGTTTCCCACACGGGAAGCCTGGCCGGCTCCGACAGGGCCTACGCCGCGGCGTTTCGGCAGGCGGGAATTCTGCGCGCCAAGACCATCGAGGAACTTTGCGACCTCGCGCTGGGGTTCGCGATGCAGCGCCCCCCCTCGGGGGACCGGCTCCTTGTCGTGACCAACGCCGGCGGCCCCGGCATCCTGGCGGCGGACACCGCGGAGCACCTCGGCGTCGCCCTCGCCGAGGTGTCCCCGGAACTACGGGAACGACTTCGGGCGGTCGTTCCGCCGACCGCGAGCCTGGGCAATCCCGTGGACGTGATCGGGGACGCCCGCGCGGACCGCTACCGGGACGTGCTCGCGGCCGTCCGGGACGACCCCGGCGCGGACGCGGTTCTCGTGATGCTTACCCCCCAGGCGATGACCGAGCCGGAGGAAACGGCCCGGGCTACGGTCCGGGCGATGGCCGGGTCGGGAAAGACCGTGGTCGCCTCCTTCCTGGGCGAAGAGAGCGTCCGCCGGGCTCGCCGAATTCTCGCGGACGGGGGGATCCCCCCGTATCCGGGGCCGGAGCGCGCGGTCGGCGTGCTCCGGGCGATGATCGCCTACGGCCGGCCCGTTCGGGACGACGCGGGCGGCGGCGAGGAGCCGGTCGGGGAGCCGCCGCCGGGAGCCGCGGCGGTCCTGCGCGATGCGCTCTCACGGGGGAGGAGAACGCTCGGCGAAGAGGAGAGCCGCGGGATCCTCGAAGCGTACGATTTCCGGTTCCCGCGAAGCGTTCGCGCGGCGACCAGCGGCGAGGCCGTGGCGGCGTTCGAGGGCATGGGAGGCGAGGTGGCGTTGAAGATCGTGTCCCCCGGGATTCTTCACAAGACCGAGGTGGGCGGGGTCCGGCTCCACCTGCGCTCCGCGGAGGACGTCGCCCGTGCGTTTCTCGAGATCACCTCGTCCGTGCGCAGGACGTCGCCCCGCGCCTGGATCGCGGGAGTTTCCGTGCAGGAGATGGTGACGGGAGGCCGGGAACTGATCCTGGGCATGACGCGGGATCCGCAGTTCGGTCCGCTCCTCATGTTCGGGCTCGGCGGGATCCACGTGGAGATCCTCCAGGACGTCGCATTCCGCGTGGCGCCCGTCTCCCGGCGGGAAGCGGCGGAGATGGTTCGCGAGGTGCGGTGTTATCCGCTTCTCGCGGGTTTTCGGGGGGCGGAAGCCGTGGACGAAGATGCGATCGTCGAGGCGATCCTCCGCGTGTCGCGGCTGGCCCTCGATTTCCCCGGAATCCTGGAGCTTGATATCAACCCCCTCATCGTGCTGCCGAAAGGCAGGGGGCTTACGGCGATCGACTGCCGGATGGCCATTGCGGAGGCGCAGGAAACGAGATGAACCTGTACATCGCGTCCACATCCGGGTACTCGGGTAAGACGCTGCTCGCCCTGGGGCTCGCCAGGACCTGGGCGGCGGGCGGGACGAAAGTGGGGTACGTCAAGCCCCTGGGGAAGATCCCCGCACTCGAAAACGGGCAGCTGGTCGACGCGGATGCGTCGTTCCTCGCGAAGGAGCTGGGCCTGCCCGGACCTCCTGGGGACACGTGCCCCGTGGTCATCACCCAGGACCGGGTGATGGCCGCGTACCGCAGGGAGCCGCTTTTCCTGCGGGAGGAAGTCGACCGTGTCGTGGGCAAGGCGGCGTCCCGCGCCGACGTCCTGCTGCTCGGAGGGTCGGCAAACCTGCGGGACGGCCTCCTGCTCGGTCTCTCGCCGCTCGACATCATCGAGTCGGCGGGAGCCCGGGTCCTGCTGGTGGACCGTTTCGCGGGAGAGCCGTCGATGGACCAGATCCTGTGGGCGAAGCGCATCCTGGGCGAGACGCTCCTCGGCGTAGTTCTCAACCGGGTCGCGCCAGCGGAAGAGCCGTTCGTCCAGGAGGTCGTGCGGCCGTATCTGGAAGCCGAGGGGATCCGGCTCTTCGGCGCGATTCCGGCGGATGCGGTGATGGAAAGCGTCAGCGTGGCGACCATCGCGGAGAATCTTTCCGCGGCCGTGGAATGCGCGCAGGGCCGCATGGACACCATGATCGAGCGGTTCTGCGTGGGCGCCATGGACGTAGAGAGCGCCCTGCGGGTCTTTCGGCGTATTCCCCGCAAGGCCGTAGTGACCGGGGGCATGCGCGCCGACATCCAGCATGCGGCCCTCGAGACGGACACGCGGTGCCTGGTCCTGACCGGGGGGATTCCTCCCCACGACATGGTCCGGCAGCGGGCCGAATGGATGGGGATTCCCATTCTGGTCACGCGCGAGGACACGCTGACCGTCGTGGAGCACCTGGAGCAACTGGTCGGCCGGCTCCGGATCCGGGAGCGGGTGAAGATCGAACGGGGAGTCGCTCTCGTGGCACGGCACGTCGACGCAAAAGGCCTGCTCGCCGCCCTGTTGTCGGCCGGAGAGGCGAAGGGATAAGGGCGCTCCGCCGGCCGGGGCGAGAGGCGCCGGCATCCTTGACAATGCCGGGGGCCTTGGATAGGGTAGGCGTTGCCGCGGGGGAATATGCGCCTGGCCGATCCGGTCCTGTCCGGCCCCCTGCGTTTCCGCGCCGCCGGGGAGGACGCGGCGACGCGGCTCGTCACGCGGGGTATTCGATCTTCGCTTTTTTGCGCGGCGCAGATGCGATATTGCGTCGATTTCGGCGTCGTCCGGCGCGTCCCACCTGTTCACGATTGTGCGGATCGGGCCGATCCGTTCCGGATCCGGCTCCAATGCGCCTTAAGGCTTTCGAACGCAGGGGATAGGACGGCGGGAGCGCGGCGGCGTGCGGAGGCCGTCGGGCGGAAGGTTTTCAAGCCCGTTTGGGGCAGCAGGGGGGACCGATGGGCCGAAGGAAAATCACCGTGATCGGGGCGGGCAACGTCGGCGCCACCACCGCACAGAGGCTGGCCGAGAAAGGCCTGTGCGACGTCGTCCTGGTCGACATCGTGGAAGGGATGCCGCAGGGCAAGGCGCTCGACCTCATGCAGTCCGCGCCCATCTGCGGGTACGACAGCCGGGTCGCCGGGACGAACGGGTACGAGGAAAGCGCGGGTTCGGACATCGTCATCATCACGTCCGGCCTCCCGCGGAAGCCGGGGATGAGCAGGGACGATCTCCTCAAGGTGAACGCCGGGATCGTCCAGGAGGTGACCCGCAGATCGATCGCGAAGTCACCGGACGCGATGCTGATCGTGGTGTCCAATCCCCTCGACGCCATGACCTATGTCGCCTACAAGCAGAGCAAGCTTCCCGCGAACAAGGTCATGGGGATGGCCGGGATCCTCGATTCCGCCCGCTTCCGCGCCTTCATCGCCATGGAGCTCGGGGTGTCGGTGACCGACGTCACCGCCTTCGTGCTCGGGGGCCACGGGGATACGATGGTCCCGTCCACGAGGTACACCACGGTGGCCGGAATTCCCGTGGAGGACCTGATTCCGAAGGCGAAGCTCGATGCCATCGTCGAGCGCACCCGCAAGGGAGGGGGGGAGATCGTCGCGCTGCTCAAGACCGGCTCCGCCTTCTACGCCCCCTCGGCGGCCGCGGCGCAGATGTGCGAGTCGATCCTGCTGGACAAAAAGACGATCCTGCCGTGCGCGGTCCTGTCGGAAGGGAAATATGAGGGATGCGACGGCCTGTTCGTGGGGCTGCCGGCGAAGCTCGGCAAGCAGGGCGTCGAGGAGGTCGTGAAGTTCCGCCTTTCGGCCCAGGAGACGGCCGCGCTGCGGAAGTCGGCCGAGGCCGTGCGGGAGCTGAGCGACGCCGTGGATCGGCTGGGTTTCTAGTCTTGTGAGGAGCACGCCGGCCCCGCGGCTGGGTTTTCGTCCTCCGCGGACGAGCGAGCGGCTCGGAAAAAGGGGGCGGCGCCCCCCGGCTTTCTGGTACAATCAATTCTTAGATCCTGCCTTCATGCCCGGGTCAAGTTGGTCTGCCATCGACTCGCGGATTGGTTCCGCCTCATGCCGCCCGGGAATACGGAGTTTGTGCGCGGGGTCCCGGGAAGAAAGGGAAACGTCGTTCCGGTGAGAGCGTTGACGGGACAAGCCTGACGCGCTGGTGCGAGCGGATGCCCTTCCGGAGGAGGAAGGGGCATCCGTTTTTTTCTTTGTCCGCGCCGCCGGTTCCCGGCGGAAGAAAAACCATTCCGGGAGGAGTCTACGGGGATGAACATCCACGAGTACCAGGCCAAGACGGTTCTTTCCAAATACGGCGTGGCCGTTCCCAGGGGGAAGGTGGCCGACATCCCGCTCGAGGCGGAAGTCATCGCCATGGAATTCGGGACGCCCGTGGTTGTCAAGGCCCAGATTCACGCGGGCGGCCGGGGAAAGGGCGGCGGCGTCAAGCTGGCGAAGACTCCCGAGGAGGCCCGGGCGTACGCGAAAGAGATCATCGGCATGAACCTCGTCACTCAGCAGACCGGTCCGCAGGGCAAGAAGGTGAAGCGGGTCCTGGTCGAGCAGGCGAGCGCGATCCAGAAGGAACTCTACCTCGGGATGGTCGTCGACCGCGCCGCGTCGCGCGTCGTGATGATGGCGTCGACCGAGGGCGGAATGGAAATCGAGGCCGTCGCGGCCCGGACGCCGGAAAAGATCCTGAAGGTCTACGTCGATCCGGCGCTGGGCCTCATGCCGTTCCAGGCGCGGGAACTCGCCTTCGGCCTGTCGATCCCTCCGGCCCTGACCGGCAAGGCGGTCCGGTTGATGACCGGACTCTACGACGCCTTCGTCGACACCGACTGCTCGCTGGCCGAGATCAACCCCCTCGTGATCACGGAGGACGGCGACCTGCTCGCGCTCGACGCGAAGATGAACTTCGACGGCAACGGCCTGTTCCGCCACAAGGACATCCAGGAGTTCCGGGACTTCGACGAGGAGGACCCCACGGAGACCGAGGCGTCCCAATACGACCTGTCGTACATCCGGCTGGACGGCAACATCGGGTGCATGGTCAACGGGGCGGGGTTGGCTATGGCGACGATGGACATGATCAAGATGAGCGGCGGGTCTCCGGCGAACTTTCTCGACGTGGGCGGCGGCGCGAGCACCGAGCAGGTCACGAACGCATTCCGGCTCATCTCGTCGGACCCGAGCGTCAAGGCGATCCTGGTCAACATCTTCGGCGGCATCATGCGCTGCGACGTGATCGCCGAAGGGGTCGTGGCTGCGGCCCGGACGCTGGGCCTCAAGGTTCCGCTCGTCGTCCGCCAGGAGGGGACCAACGTCGACAAGGGGAAGGCGATCCTCGGAGCGTCGAAGCTCAACATCATCACGGCGTCCGACATGAAGGACGCCGCGGAGAAGGTCGTCGCCGCCGCCGGCCGGGCGGGATAACGGGGGGGCTCAGGCGATGAGCATTTGGGTCGACGCGAACACGAAGGTTCTCGTCCAGGGGATCACGGGCTCGGTGGGCGCCTTTCACACCAAGCAGATGCTCGAGTACGGAACGAAGATCGTCGGGGGCGTCACGCCGGGGAAGGCCGGGTCGAGGGTCGAGGGCGTCCCCGTGTTCCACACCGTGGTCGACGCGCGCAAGGCCACGGGGGCCGATGCGAGCGTCATCTACGTTCCCCATGCGTTCGCCGCGGACGCCATCTGCGAGGCCGCCGACGCCGAAATTCCCCTCGTCGTCTGCATCACGGAGGGCATTCCGATCCTGGACATGGTCAAGATCAAGCGGTACCTGGAGCGGAGGAGCACGCGGCTGATCGGGCCGAACTGCCCCGGCATCATCACGCCCGGACAATGCAAGATCGGGATCATGCCCGGATACATCCACAAGCCGGGGCCGATCGGGATCGTCTCCCGCTCCGGGACGCTCACGTATGAAGCGGTGCACCAGGTCACGACCCTCGGCATGGGCCAGTCGACGTGCGTCGGCATCGGAGGGGATCCCGTCAACGGCACCAACTTCATCGACGTCCTCTCGGCGTTCGAACAGGATCCGCAGACGGAGGCGGTCATTCTGATCGGGGAGATCGGGGGGACGGCCGAAGAGGAGGCCGCGGCGTTCGTCCAGTCGAAGATGACGAAGCCGGTCGTAGGGTTCGTGGCGGGCCAGACCGCGCCCCGGGGGAAGCGCATGGGGCACGCCGGCGCCGTCATTTCGGGAGGAAAGGGAACGGCGGCCGACAAGATCGAGGCATTGAAGGCGGCGGGAATCTCGGTGGCCGAGACCCCGTCGGCGATGGGGACGACGCTCGCGCGGCGACTGGGCAGGAGCGTTCATTAAGCATTCAGGAAGGGATCGGAAACGATGGCGGACGAACAGGCGGCCGAGAAGATCGAGGCGACGGAAAACGAAAAGGTGAAGATCAGCGTCATCCCGCGCTTCTGCAAGGGATGCGAGATCTGCGTCAAGCTGTGTCCGACGCAGGTTCTCGGAATGGAGATGTTCACCGTGAAGGTGGTGGACATCGACCGGTGCACGGTCTGCATGGCGTGCGAGCTGCGGTGTCCGGATTTCGCGATCTTCGTGGACCGGAAGTGACGGACGGGTCCGAACCGCGGGAAAAGGAGAACGAGGGTGGGTGAAGTCAAGCTGCTCCAGGGAAACGAGGCGTGCGCGGAGGGGGCGCTCTACGCAGGGTGCACGTTCTTCGCCGGCTATCCGATCACCCCTTCCACCGAAGTGGCGGAATACCTCGCCCGCCGGCTTCCGCTGATCGGCGGAGTGTTTCTGCAGATGGAGGACGAGCTCGCGGCCATCGCGGCGGTGATCGGCGCATCGCTCGCCGGCCGGAAGGCGCTTACGGCGACGTCCGGGCCCGGGTTCTCGCTCAAGCAGGAAAACATCGGATTCGCCGCGCTCACCGAAATTCCGTGCGTCATCGTCAACGTGATGCGGGGCGGGCCGTAGACCGGCGTGCCGACGGGCCCCGGCCAGAGCGACATCATGCAATGCCGCTGGGGAACCCACGGCGACCACCCGGCCATCTGCCTAACGCCCGCCTACATTCCGGAAATCTTTTCCGAGACGGTTCGCGCGTTCAATCTGGCGGAGACGTACCGCACTCCAGTCGTGATCGCGTTCGACGAGATCGTGGGACACATGCGGGAGAGAATCGAGATTCCGGACCGCGACGTTCTTCCGGTGTGCAACCGGCCGAAGCCGGAATGCTCCCCCGAGGCGTACCTTCCGTACGACGATCAGGCCGGCGACGTCCCTCCGATGGCGAATTTCTTCGAGGGCTACCGGTACCACGTGACCGGGCTCAATCACGGGCCTGACGGCTTTCCCGTCAACGCGTCACCACGGATCCAGAAGGACGAAATGCGTCTCCTGCGGAAAGTGCAGGGGCACCGGGCGGACATCCTGCGGCACGAGGAGTTCCTCACCGAGGACGCCGACGTGATCGTGTTCGCGTACGGCGTGTCGGGACGCTCCGGAAAGACGGCGGTGGAGATGGCCCGCAGGGAGGGGATCCGAGCGGGGCTGTTCCGGCCGCTGACGATCTGGCCGTTTCCGGAGGAGGCGGTGGCGGACCTCTCATCCCGGGTGAAGGCGATCGTCGTGGCGGAGTTGTCGCTCGGACAGATCGTGTACGAGGTCGAGCGATGCGCGAGGGGGCGCTGCGGGATCCACGGAATCTACCGCGTCGACGGCGACCCCATCACCCCCACGCAGATCGTCGAGAAACTCAAGGAGGTCCGTTAGATGTCCTTTCAATACGCATCCCACATCCGCGGGGGGAAGCTGCCGCACATCTGGTGTCCCGGCTGCACCTACGGGATCGTCTTCAAGTCGCTCCTGCGGGCGGTGGAGGCCCTGCACATCTCCAAAG
>CAYWOT010000004.1:25479-25943 GCA_964459975.1 uncultured bacterium | reverse complement strand
GATCGGACTGTTGCTCGGGATCATCGTCCTGCCGACGTACGTTGCCTCCCTGCTGCGAAAACTGACCAACGCGATCTCCCGCGCGGAGGAAGCGAACCGGGCGAAGAACCAGTTCCTGGCGAACATGTCCCACGAGATGCGGACCCCCTTAACCGGAATTCTCGGAATGGTCGATCTCATGCGGGGCACTCCGCTGACCCCCGAACAGCAGGACTTCGCCGACACGATCCACACCTCCGCCAAGACCCTCCTGTTCCTGATCGAGGACGTCCTCGACATCTCCAAGATCGAAGCGGGCAAGCTGAAGGCGGAGATGATCGATTTCGACCTGCACGACCTGGTCAAGAGCACAACCGCCATGATGAGACAGCAGGCGAAGGAAAAGGGATTGGTTTTGTCCGTCGTCATCCCTCCCCACGTCCCCTTTCAGCTCCGGGGGGATCCGTTCCTGATTCGCCAGATTC
>CAYWOT010000004.1:25208-25469 GCA_964459975.1 uncultured bacterium | reverse complement strand
CGCTATGCCGACAAGGTCGAGCAGACCCCGACGAGCGTGACCCTGCGGGTCGAGGTCGCGGACACCGGCATCGGCATCCCCGTCGAGGCCCAGGAGCGGATCTTCCGCCGGTTCACCCAGGCTGACGAATCGATCACCCGCCGGTTCGGCGGGTCGGGGCTGGGCACCACCATCGCGAAGCAGCTCGTGGAGCATATGGGAGGAACCATCGGACTGCAGAGCGAGCCGGGAAAAGGATCCACCTTCTGGTTCACCTTGCCG
>CAYWOT010000004.1:22583-25198 GCA_964459975.1 uncultured bacterium | reverse complement strand
AGGCCGCGGAAGCGGCCCAGCCGGGCGGGGAAAACGCTCTGAGCGGCAGCCGCATTCTGGTCATCTCCTCGCATCCCCCGAGTTCGGAAATCCTCGAAGACCATCTCACGTCCTGGGGCGTCACGGTGGTGCACGTCGACAACGCGGCCCAGGGTTTCTCTCCGCTTATCGCAGCCGCGAACGAAGGAAAACCGTTTTCGATCGCAGTCGTCGTCCACCGGAATCTCGACATGGATCCGGCCGAACTTGCGAAAGCGCTTCGTTCCGTCCATTTGCTTCAGAACCTTCAACTGGTTCTCATAACCCGGGAGGAGAACGAGGCGGATCCGACCGTTCTCGCAAAGCAGGGGTTTTCCGCCTCCGTCGGCCCTTCGCTCGACAAGACGCTGCTGTTCAACGCCGTCCACTTTGTCCGGCCGATGGAAGCCGAGCACAAGGAAGTCCCGAGCCTGGCCAGCCGGTATCTGCAGAAAAAGGGTGAACACCGCGGTCTCCGGGTCCTGGTCGCGGAGGATAACCTCACGAACCAGAAGGTCATCGCCAAGATCCTCGAGCGGGCCGGGTACGAGACTCACCTCGTCGTGAACGGAGAAGAGGCTCTCGACGCCATCGAACATCATTCCTTCGACATCGTCCTGCTTGACCTGAACATGCCCATCATGGGAGGGCTCGAGGCCGCCAAGGTCCTGCGGTTCACGCGGCAAGGCGCCCCCGCACCTCCCCTGGTCGCCCTCACAGCAGACGCCACGCAGGAATCCCGCAAGGCATGCGAGGAGGCGGGATTCGACGGCTACGTAACCAAGCCCGTGGAGACCAAGGAACTCCTCAAGACCATCGACGCGATGGTTTCCGGCGAGAGAGGGAAATCGTCCGCGACCGCGCCGCCTTCCCGAGGCCTGCCTCGCCACGCGAGCACGTCGCGACAAGGCCGAGGCCGACCGGTCGTAGACCCGGCCGTGATCGCCGAGCTTACCGCACTCGGGGAAACGGGAGACTTCCTGGAGAAGATCGTCAAGACCTTTCTCGACGGCGCCGCGCAGAAGATGGCCGCAATCGAGGATGCCATGCAGTCAGGGGACTACGGCCGGGTCATGGACGACGCGCACGCCCTGAAGGGAAGCGCCGGTCAGATCGGGGCCACCGCTCTGATGGAGCACTGCGACCTTCTCCGCCGCGCCGGGGCGACCGGCCTGAGCCGGAACGGCAACGAGAACGTCCGGATTCTCAGGGAAACGTTCGAGGAGGTCCGGACGGAACTGCAGAAATACCTGCGGACGACCGGAGCGCCGGACGATCCCGCAAAACCGCAGAACGACCACTCAGGCGTATTCTTCTTCCCCAATTCGTTCCGCAACCGGTGAACCGCCCGGAAGTTTTTCCTGGGCCTTCACCAGGCGGTCCATCAAGCGCAAGTCCTTCGACCCGAGCGTAAGCGCGGCCTCCACCCAGATGTTGGCCGCATCCATCAGTTCCCCGTGCGAGATCGGGTTGAAGGTCTGCCGAACCCGGTGAAAGGACTGATAGGTGTTGCGTTTCCGCGAGTGTTTCGAGACGAAGTCGTACACGGCCTTTTCCCCGTCGCCGTCCTCGGCTACGACATCGACGATCCCCAGCTCGTGCAGCTCTTCCGCGCTGCAGATGTTTCCGCCGAGAATCATGGTTTCCGCCCGCCGGGCATCGAGGCGGCGGGAAAGGAGGCTGTATGCGCCCATGCCGGGAAACAGGTTGAAGAGCACTTCCGGAAATCCGAACCGCGACCGCTTTTCCGCGATGATCACGTTGCTGGAAAGAGCCGCCTCGAAACCGCCTCCCAGCGCGTCGCCCTGGACCAAAGAAATCGTGGTGACGGGTACCGACAGGGACATCGTATAGTTCGCAAATACCGTGTCGATGCAGGCCCGCGCGTAGTCCCTCAATCCGTCCGTGTCTTTCTCCGTAATCAACTTCACGAACAGCTTCAGATCGCCGCCGAGACTGTATACACCGTCGGATTTCGAGGCGAGCACTCCGTACCGGATGGGGCAATCACCATGGTTCGCGCCGGCGGCCTGATCGACCCGTTCGATGAAAAGCTGGCACCTGCGTACGTCCTTGAGCAATTCCATGGTGATACAGGGCCTCGGCTTCGGGTCCATGTGGTACCAGAGAATTCCGTATTCGGGTTCGAATCTCGTGCGCAGATGGCAGTAGGAAGGTTCGTGGACGGATGCCGCAATGGCGTTCATCATCGCTTTCCCTCCGGAAAGGAATAGAGAAACCAATTGCGAATCGCACGACTTCCAATAAATAGAGTAATCACGCGGGAGGTTACCATACACAAACGAACGATAAAACAAATAATTATTCCGGCCCGGGCAAAATTTCGTTCGCATGATCGCGCCCCGCCGGGATATCCGGGGCCTTTTCTCGAGGCCTATCGTGTCCCCGCCCCCGGCATCCGTTTTTTCGCGAGAGCCGCCCCAAGGGGTCGTCCCGTCGAGGCGGCGCTTCCGCCGGTCGCGCAAGAACCGTCCGATAACGTTTGACAAAAGCCGCGGCTGCCGGGAATATCTCCTACGACGCCATGGAACACAACCTTTCCGACTATCTCGAGGTCTTCCGCTCCCGCCGCATCG
>CAYWOT010000004.1:0-22573 GCA_964459975.1 uncultured bacterium | reverse complement strand
GACGAATCCGGTGGTGAGCACGACGCCCACGTAGTCCGCTCCCGCCGCATCGGCGTGATGGTGCTCGTCGGGTTCTCCTCCGGCCTTCCGCTCGCCCTGACGAGCGGGACGCTTCAGGCATGGATGACGGTCGCGGGGGTGGACCTGCGTACCATCGGGCTCTTCGCCGTCGTCGGGATCCCCTACACGGTCAAGTTTCTCTGGTCGCCGGTGATGGACCGCTTCGTCCCACCCTTCCTGGGCAGACGGAGGGGCTGGATGATCCTCACCCAGGCGGCGCTTCTGATCGGCATTGCGGCCATGGCCTTCGGAAATCCCATGGCCGCCCCGTGGGCGGTCGGAGCCGTCGCCCTGTTCGTCGCCTTCGCGTCCGCATCCCAGGACATCGTCGTCGACGCCTACCGCACCGACGTCCTGCGCGAGCCGGAGCGGGGCCTGGGCGCCGCCGTCTTCGTGACGGGGTACCGCATCGCGATGCTCTGCTCGGGCGCGCTGGCGCTCATCTTTTCCGAGCAGATCGGGTGGAGGAACACGTATCTCGTCATGGCCTCCCTGATGGCGGTCGGACTCGCCGCCACGCTGTTCGGCCCCGAACCCGAGGTCCGGGCGACGCCGCCGAAGAACCTGGAAGAAGCGGTCGCCGGCCCGCTCAAGGAGTTCTTCTCCCGCCGGGCCGCCTGGGCGATGCTCCTGCTGATCGTCCTCTACAAGCTGGGGGACGCCTACGCGGGGACCCTGACGACGGCGTTCCTGATCCGGGGGGTCGGGTTCACTCCGACGGAGGTGGGGACGATCAACAAGGGGCTGGGGCTTCTATCCCTGATCGTCGGCGCGTTGTTCGGAGGCACCCTGATGGTGCGGCGCGGCCTGTACCGGTCCCTGATGTTCTTCGGGATCCTGCAGGCGGTGTCGAACCTTTCCTTCATGGTCCTGGCCTGGACGGGCAAAAGCTACGCGATGCTCGTTGCGACCGTGGCCTTCGAAAACGTGTGCGGAGGGATGGGGACCGCGGCGTTCGTGGCGCTGCTGATGGCCCTCTGCAACCACCGGTACACGGCGACCCAGTACGCCCTGCTCTCCTCCCTGGCCGCCCTGGGCAGGATCGTCGTCGCGCCGACCGCGGGCTACGTCGTGGAATGGGTGGGGTGGGCGACCTTTTTCTTCCTGACGGCCGTGACCGCACTTCCCGGGCTCGGAATGCTATGGCGGTACCGAGCCGCGATCGCGGACCTGTCGGCGCGGTAGGCGCCGCCCGCTCCCCGGGGGGCGGCGGATCCTCGCGCCGTCCCGGCCGATCCGCGTAGTCCGGGCGGCGGGACGCCGTCAGGCGGGCCGGGGGCCGCCGAGCGCCTTGACCTTCCCTTCCTGACCGTCCGGCGTCTCCTTCTTCCGTTTCATGGACGACTGACCCTCGAAGACGGCGCCCTCCGACATGGTGAGCTTCGCCGTGCAGATCTCCCCGTAGACCTGCGCCTTGTCCTTCAACTCGACGATCTCCGCCGCCTCGATGTTCCCGTCGATGTGCCCGCCGACGATGACCGCGCGGCCCCGGATATTTCCGCGGACCTTGCCGCTCTCTCCGACGACGACCCAGTCGGCCCGGATGTCCCCCTCCACGGCGCCGTCGATCCGCAGCGTCCCCTGGACCGTCAATTCCCCCTTGATCGTGGTGTCGGTCCCCACCATCGTGTCGAGCTTCGCGGTCGGTTTTCCGAACATCGTCACCTCCTCGTCAGGTACTTGGACGGATTCACGGTGCGCCCGTCCTTCCAGATTTCGTAGTGGACATGGGGGCCGGTGGAACGCCCCGTCGACCCGGACACGGCGATGACCTCGCCCCGCGTC
Organism: uncultured bacterium; assembly: GCA_964459975.1. GTDB lineage: Bacteria > Desulfobacterota > Deferrimicrobia > Deferrimicrobiales > Deferrimicrobiaceae > CSP1-8. The sequence continues at coordinate 20,728 of CAYWOT010000004.1, read as the reverse complement.
ACGCGGTCTCCCACCTTCACGAGAAGCTTCCTGTTGTGCGCGTAGGCGGTGTTGAATCCGTGGCCGTGCTCGAGCACGATGACGTTGCCGCTGTTATGCGTCCGCCCGGCGAAGCTCACGATTCCGTCCGCCGTGGCATGGACGTCGGTCCCCCGCGGGATCGAGATGTCGACGCCGGTGTGGAACTGCCTCTTTCCCGACATCGGGTTCACGCGATATCCGTACCGCGAGGAGACGTGGCCGGGAACCGGCCACCCCTGCGGCGTCGCCAGGTAGATGTCCTTCTGGGCCGCGATGTATTCCCGGATCCCCTTGACCGACCGCATCGCCTCGTCGATCTGCGTCTTCAGCAGGTCCATGTCGAGCGAGCCCGTGTCGGCCACCTCCACGGTCTCGAGGACGTCGCTCTTGGACTTGAGGGAAAAGAGCTTCCGGAACTGCTGCTCGGCCTTCTTGAGCGAGACCATGGTGGTCTGCAGCTCGAGAAACTGGTCCGTCACGTAGGCGAGGCGGTCCTTCATCCGGTAGTATTCGACGGTGTGGACCCCGACGGCGCACAGGTAGACGACGCCCACCACAAACGACACGGCAGAGAACAGGATCCCGGCGAGGGGGATCCGGAGGCGCACCGGTTTCGTCCGGGAATGCGGCACGAACATGATCGTGACGGGGGTGAAGATCCTCTTCCCGAACGTCCTGATCCTTCGCATCGCGACCTCCTTTCGTTGCCCCGGCTGCGGAAGCGCCCGGGGTGGACAGGGAAGTCCCCGGAAACCGTAAGAAATACAGCAAATCCCGTTCCGGCCCTCCACCCTGCTCCGACTGCTGGAAACAAAGGGGAATCGGTCCGCGGCGCCACAGCGTACTGACAAGAAATGACGCCCATGAAACCCACGGCGTCAATTTCCCGACATCCCGGGAACCGCGCGAAAAACCGGCCTCCCCGGTTCTTTCTTCAAGGAACGCGCAGCACGATCTTCCCGACGTTGGCGTTCGACTCCATCTGCGCGTGGGCGCGGGCGACGTCGCACAGGTCGTAGACGGAGTCGACGACCGGGCGAAGCCGGCCGTCCGCAAACCTCGGAAGAGCGAACTCCGCGAACCGCGCCGTCAGATCGATCTTTCTTTCCGGGTCGAGGGAGCGCAGCGAGCTGCCGATGATCCGGACGCGCCGCACCAGCAGGTCGACGAGGTCGAGGTTCTCCGCGGCTCGGCCGCCCAATGCGCCGATCACGATCAGCCGTCCGTCGGTCGCCAGGGACCGAAGATTCGGCTCGAAGTACGGAGCCCCGACGCAGTCGAGGATGAGGTCGGCGCCGCGTCCTTCCGTCCGCTTCGCCACCCAGGGCTCGAAGGGCCCCTCCCGGTAGTTCCATCCTCCCCGGGCCCCGAGGGCCAAGGCACGGACGATCTTGGCCTTCGACCCCGCGGTGACGAGCGCGGCCGCCCCCGCCTCCCGGACAAGCTGGACCGCCGCGGTGCCGACGCCGCTTCCTCCCGCGTGAATGAGAACGGTCATCCCCGACCGCAGATCCCCGAGGATGAAGAGGTTGAGGTACGCGGTGAGGAAGACCTCGGGGATCGCGGCCGCCTCCTCGTACGATATTCCCTCCGGGATCGGCATCGCCATCCGCCCGGGGACGGCGGCCTTCTGCGCGTACCCGCCGCCGGGAAGAAGCGCGAAGATTCGGTCCCCCGGCGCGAAGCCGTCGCAGGCGGGGCCGGCGGAAAGAACCTCGCCCGCCATCTCCAGCCCGAGGATCCCGGAGGCGCCCGGCGGCGGCGGATATTGGCCGCGGCGCTGGAGCAGATCCGCGCGGTTTACGGCCGTGGTCCGCACGCGCGCCAGGAGCTCGTCGTCCCTCGGCCGGGGATCCGGCGCGTCGCCGAGGTGCAGGACGTCCACCCCGCCGAACCCCGCCGTACGCACCGCCTTCACCGGGCGTCCCTCCGTTCCCGCGTCCCTGCCCCCTGCGCCGGTTCGACGCCCAGCCCGGCCAGGTACGAGACGAGGGGCCCGTGGCCCGCGTAGCGGGTCGCGTGGAAGTTCAACCGCCGCGCGGCGACGACGTTCTCCTCCAGATCGTCGACGAAGGCGCACTCCTCCGGCGCAAGGTCGATCTTCCGGAGCAGGTCCCGGTAGATCGCCTCCCCCGGCTTCATCGTCCCGACCTGGAACGACAGCGTCACCGCATCGAACAGCGGGAAGATGTCGAGACGCCGGATGTGGCGCTCGAAATGCCACTCGTTGGTGTTGGACAGCAGCCCCAGCCGGTACGAGCGGGACAGTTTCCGGATCAGGCCGACCGTGGGCTCGATGGGGGTGAAGATGCCCGCGAACGCCTCGGCGAACTCCTCCTCGGAGACGGCGAGGCCGCACGCGGCCGTGATCCCCCGGTAGAAATCCCGGGACGCGATCTCCCCCGACTCGTACCGCCGCGACAACCCCGACGCGGCGACGGCGTCGGCCATCTCGGCAAACGACTTCTCGGTCCGGTCCCCGAACCTCCGCAGAAACCGGCCGAAATCGAATGCGTGGATGACGCCGCCGAAATCGAAGACGATCCCCCGGATGCGCGAACGGCCCCGGCCCGCCGTCATTCCCGCGCGTCTCCGGACGGACCCGCCGCCCGCTCGATGTACCGGCGCACCAGGGTGTCGGCGATATCCATGGAGGACGTGAAGGCCGGAGAGATCGGGTTGAGGACGTGAATCGCGTCCCCGTCGGCGATCACCTGGAAATCCATGACGAGCTCCTTGCGCGGCCAATCCACGAGCTGCGCCCGGATTCCCACCTTTTCCGCCGGGACGATGTCGGCGGGCGACAACTCCCGGACGAGCCGGACGGCGTCCCGGAAAAACGCCCCCTTGAGGAACTTGCGCGGCTCGGTCAGGGCGACGCTCCGGAACTTCGGGCTCCGGAAGAAGAGGATGGCGTCGGAGAGAGCGATGGACGGCCCCTCGAGGTCGATTCCCGACAGCAGGCCGTAATTCTCGCGCCCGAAGGCCGGGATGGCGGTGGGGCCGAGATAGACCTCCCCGTAGACGTTGCTGCTGAAGTGCACTCCGAGAAACGGGTTGCGGATGTCCGGCACGGGGTAGATGTTCCCCCGGACGGTGTGGGCAAGCCCCTTGCGGAGCTTGCGGTAGATCCCCTTGAACGGAACGAGGCGGTACTGCTTCGCCACCCCGAAGCAGTGCGCGACCCGGTCGCAGTAGGCGCCCGCGGCGTTGACGAACGTCCCGAAGGAGACGGTCCCCCGGCTGGTGACCGCCGTCCGGGAGCCCCGGATTCCCTGGAAACGGCATCCGGTGACCACGACCGCCCTGTCGCTTTCGCACAGGTCCCTGCGCAGGCTGTCCAGGACAGCCACCGGATCGACGCTGGCCGTGTAGTGGGAAAAGAGGGCCTTGCCGACGGTGCGGGCGTTCGGCTCGATCTCGGCAAGCCCGGTCTCGTCGACCATGTCCACCTTTGCCCCGTTTGCGCGGGCGCGCCGCGAAAGTTCCTCCAGGACGGGGAGTTCCTCCTCGCTGCGGGCGACGATCACCTTGCCGGTCTCCCGCAGGGGAAGCCCCTTTTCCCGACAGTAGGCGCGCATGAGGAAATTCCCGTTGAGGCACGACCGGGCTTTCAAGCTGTCCGGGGCGTAGTAGATCCCGGCGTGCAGGATACCGCTGTTCCGCCCCGACGCGTGCATTCCCGGGGCGCTCTCCTTCTCGAGGATCACGATATTCTCGCATCCCGCCGCGACCAGCCTGCGCGCGATCGTAAGCCCGATGATCCCCGCGCCCACGATGAGGATGTCGGCGCTTGCGGGCAAGCGTCCGTGTTCCACGCCGGCTTCCTCTCGCGAAACGCCCGGCGGCGTCATTCCCCCACCACCTGCACGATCACCTCCCGACGACGCTTCCGGTTGTCGAAATCGAGAAACACGATCTGCTGCCAGGTCCCCAGGACAAGCTCCTTCGCGCGGAGCGGAACGATGATGGAAGGCTTGAGCAGGGCCGCGCGGACGTGAGAGAAGCCGTTGCCGTCGCCCCACCGCCGGTCGTGCTCGTACGGAACGTCGGAGGGCACGAGCCCTTCGATCGTCCGCGTGAGGTCCCGGAGAACGCCCGGCTCGTACTCGATCGTCGTGATGGAGCACGTCGACCCCGGGCAGAAGACGGTGACGATCCCGTCGGCGATCCCGGAGCGGGCGACCGCCGCCGCGACCTTCGCGCTCACGTCGATGATGTCGCAGTACCCGTGCGCCGACAGGGAAAACGTTTCCGTGAAGACCATGGCCGACCTCGTATACACTGATCCTTGACTCCATATATCATGATCCGGGCGGCGCCGACACCGGTGCGCCGCGGGACAAGCCGCCGCGCCCGGCGAAACGCCCGGCGGGAAATCGTCCCAGGGACCGCGTGGGCAAGGGGGGGACAATGCCACAGGACGGGCACAAGGCCGCGCTCTATCGGAATACCGTCAGCTTTTTCGGAGCGTACGTCTCGATCATCTCGGTCTTCCTCATTCTGTTCTCGCTGCTGCTGCAGTTCAGCTTCAAGGCCCCCAGCCCGTACGTCGGAATCTTCGCCTACCTTGTGTTCCCGTTCTTCTTCACGATCGGCGCCGTGCTGTTCCTTTACGGCATGCGACGGGAGAGCCTCCGCAGGCGTCGCCTCGGGGTCGACGAGGCGCCGCCGTACCCCCGGCTCGACCTCAACGACGACGGGACGCGCAGGAAGTTCGGCTACGCCGTCATCGGGAGCTCGTTTCTCGCGATCCTGCTGGCCTTCGTCACGTACAATGCCTTCCTGTACACCGAGACCGTGTCCTTCTGCGGAGCGCTCTGCCACACGGTGATGCAGCCCGAATATACCTCGTATCAGATTTCGCCTCACGCGCGGGTGCCCTGTGTGGACTGCCACATCGGATCCGGCGCCTCCTGGTACGTCAAGTCGAAGATCTCGGGCGCAAGACAGGTCTTTGCCACGGTGTTCGACACGTACCCGAGACCCATCCCGACCCCCATCCAGAACCTGCGCCCGGCACGGGAAACGTGCGAGGAGTGCCACTGGCCGGCGAAATTCTACGGAACCCAGCTGTTGCAGATTCCCCACTTCCGGTACGACGAAAAGAACACCGCCGAGCAGATCAGCCTGGGAGTCAAGACGGGCGGAGGCAGCGCCGAACTCGGGCAAAACGCGGGCATCCACTGGCACATGATCACCGAGAACAAGGTCACGTTCATCGCGCTGGACCGCAGGCAGCAGCATATCCCCTGGGTTCGCGCGCAGCACCTCGACAACACCGCGGTCGAGTACCTGAGCACCGACTACGCGGGGAGCCCGGAAGACCTTGCCAAGCGGGAAAAGCAGGAAATGGACTGCATGGACTGCCACAACCGACCGACGCACATCTTCGAGCCGCCCGATGCGGCGACGAATACGGCGATGGCGTCCAACCTCATCCCGCGCACCCTTCCGTGGGCGAAAAAGGTGGTCGTGGACGCTCTCGTCGTGAACTATCCCACCCGTCCAAAGGCCCGTGAAGGCCTGCGGCGCGACATCGGCGACTTCTACCGGAACCGGTACCCGGGGGTGTACAAGAAACGGAAGGCCGACGTGGAGAAGACGATCGCGACGGCGATCAGCATCTACGACCACAACGTGTTTCCGGACATGAACGTCAACTGGAAGACCTATGCCACGAACATCGGGCACCGGGACTGGCCCGGCTGCTTCCGGTGCCACGACGGCAAGCACGTCACCAAGGACGGAAAGGTGCTCACCAACGCCTGCACCACCTGCCACACCATGCCGCAGCGCGGCCCCCTGGCGCCGCTGGGCGCGATGATGCCGCAAAGCAAGCTGAACTGGCATCCGTTCGTCCTTGCGGGAAAGCACGCCCGCATCCTGTGCAGCGATTGCCATTCCGCGGGGTACCGGCCGCCCATCAACTGCGCGGAATGCCACAAGATCAACACGAACGCGCCCATGATGTCGATGGCCTGCGCCGACTGCCACGAAAAGAAGTTCGAAGCAAAGCCGGTGACGAACTGCCGCGAATGCCACGAGACGCTGCCCGGGCTGCACCGGAAAGGCGGGCATCCCGACGCGGCCTGCACGGACTGTCACCACCCGCACACCTGGGTGGTGACGGGGCGCGCCACGTGCCTGGCGTGCCACGACGACAAGAAGGATCATCACAAGGGCGAGGGGGCGTGCGCCGATTGCCACAATTTCCGGGGGAAGACGTCGTAGGCCTCGCATGGTTCCCTACTTCGAGCAGCCGACGTTCTCCCTCGGACCGGTCACGATCCATGCCTTCGGCGTGTTGGTCGCGACGGCGATGCTCGTCGGGATCGGGGTGACGCTTCGCCGCTGTCGCACGCTGGGCCTGGACCCCGACCTCGGAGCGGACCTTCTCTTCTATACCCTGGTCGCCGGGTTCGTCACGGCGCACCTCGTTTCCGTCCTTGCCTATTTCCCCGGCGAGGTGCTCCGGGATCCCCTGCTGCTGCTCAAATTCTGGGAGGACATCAGCTCGGTCGGAGGGATCGCCGGGGGCCTCTTCGGCATCTGGCTCTTCTTCCGCTTGCGGGCGCGCTCCGTTCCGGCCGCCACCGCCTGGCGCTATCTCGACGCGATCGCCTTCGCCTTCCCGTTCGCGTGGGTGGTCGGACGTCTCGGGTGCACCGTCGCGCACGACCACCCCGGGACGATCACCCGCTTCCCGCTCGCCGTGAGCCTGGCGAAGCCGGAAGCCCGGGCGATGATCACCTACTACTACGGGGCGGCGGGACACCTGGCCGCCCTGCCGCCTCCGGCCACGCTGGCGCACATGGCCTACAACGACCTGGGCTGGTACGAGTTCCTCTACACCCTGCTCGTGATCGTGCCGGCCTTCCTCCTCCTCGACCGCAAGCCCCGCCCGACGGGCTTCTTCGTCCTGGCGTTCCTGTTCCTGTATCTGCCCGTCCGGTTTTTCCTGGATTTCCTGCGCATCGCCGACGCGCGCTACCTGGGCCTGACCTTCGCGCAGTACACGGCGATCGCGGGCCTGGCCGCCGCTCTGGGCGCGGTCGTCCTGAGGCGGAGCCGGCGCCGGGAGCGGTGAGCGGCCGGCCCGCGCCCCCGACCGGCGGGTCTTCAGCCGCCGGTGGCGAACCCCGGGAACAGCGTCATCCCCCCGTCCACGAAAAGCGACGTCCCGTGGACGTAGTCCGAATCGTCGCAGGCCAGCCAGACCGCCGCGCGCGCGATGTCCTCCGGCTCTCCGATCCTCCCGTATGGGATGAGCGTAAGAAGCTTCGACAGCGCCTGAGAGGTCGACCACGCCGGGGTGTTGATCGGCGTCCGGATCGCCCCCGGGCAGATGCTGTTGACGCGAATCCGGTGTGGCGCCACCTCCTGTGCGATCGACTTCATGAGCATCATGATCCCGCCCTTGGACGCCGCGTAGTTGACGTGCCCGGCCCACGGGATCATCTCGTGCACGGAAGAGATGAAGACGATCTTTCCGGCCGCGCACGACACGTCGGGCACCGGCCCCCGCCTTCGGTACTCCCGGACGGCCTCCCGGGCGCACAGGAAGTACCCCGTGAGGTTGACCGAGATCACCCGTTCCCACTCCGCGAGCGTCATCTCGACGAAAGCGGCGTCGCGCTGCAGCCCGGCGTTGTTCACGAGGATGTGGACCGTGCCGTAGACCTCCCGCATGGTCCGGAACATGGCGGCCACCTCGTCCTCGCGGCTTACGTCCGCCTTGATCGCCGTCGCCTGGCCGCCGGCGGCCGCGATCTCGGCCACGACCCGTTCCGCGGCCTCCGGGTGGACGACGTAATTGACGCCGACCGGCGCGCCCGCGGCGGCCAGGCCCTTCGCGACGGCTTCCCCGATGCCCGAGTTGGCGCCGGTCACCAGGGCCGGCTGCCCGGCAAGAGACAGCACCTTCATGGGACTTCCTCCTTTTCGGCGATGGTGCGTTTCGCCCCGCCGCGCCGCGCGGGAGCGGCGGGTCCGTTCCGTGTTTTGGGACGCCGCCGATCGCGGGTCGGTTCGGCCGAAATGGGGGAGGGGACCGCACGGCGCAGGGGTGTAGAATCGCCCTATGTGCGCGATCCGCGAACCGGCCCGTCCGGGCGACCCGGCGGTCTCCCTGCACGGGCTCGTGAAGCGCTACGAACGGGTCCTGGGCGTCGATTCCCTGGATCTGGACGTCCGCGCCGGAGAGTGTTTCGGCCTCCTCGGCCCCAACGGCGCGGGCAAGACGACGACGATCGAGGTCGTCATCGGACTCCTCGCGCCGACCGCCGGAAGGGTCGTCGTGCTCGGCCACGAGTGGGGGGAGGACGACGTCGCGCTACGCTCGCGCATCGGGGTGTCGCTGCAGGAGACCCGCTTTCCCGAGCGCCTCACGGTCGCGGAGGTGGTCGCGCTGTTCGGAAGCTTTTACCCGCGCAGCCGCGACGTCGCCTCGGTCGTCGGGGAGGTGGGGCTCGAGGGCAAGGCAAACGTCTGGACGAGCCGGCTATCCGGCGGGCAGCGGCAACGCCTCGCCCTGGCGTGCGCGCTGGTGGGCGACCCGGAGCTCCTCGTCCTGGACGAGCCGACGACGGGACTCGATCCGCAGGCGCGGCTGGCCTTCGCCGACTCGATCCGCGCGTACAGAGACCGGGGGTGCACGGTCGTCGTCTCCACCCACTACATGGAAGAGGCCCAGAGCCTCTGCGACCGGGTCGCCATCATCGACCGGGGGAAGACGATCGCGCTGGGATCGCCCGCCGAGCTGATCTCCTCGCTGCAGGGCAACCTGGTCATCGAGGTCGAGCTTTCGGCGGGGGGAGTCGAGGACGACGCCGTGCGCGGCCTGCCCGGGGTCACTTCGGTCCGGCGGGAGAACGGCGCGCTGCTCGTCTCCGCGGCGGAAGCCCACGTCACCGTGCCCGCGCTTCTCGACCTGGTACGGGAGCGCCGTGCGCCGCTCGCGCACCTCACCATCCGGCAGGCAACCCTGACCGACGTCTACGTCGCCCTCACCGGGAGGCAGTACCGCGATGCATAGCGCGCTCGGCCAGCTCGTGCTGGCGCGGCTGCGCCAGAGCTTACGGCATCCCGAAACGATCTTCTGGACGTTCGTCTTTCCGATTCTCCTGGCGGTCGCGCTGGGGTTTGCGTTCCGCGGGGACCATCCCGAGCCCGTCGCCGCGGCCGTCATCGAGGGCCCCGGCGCCCAGGCGATCGCCTCGACCCTCCGGAGCGCGGGCGCCGTGCGGGTGGCCGTGCTCTCCCGCTCGGCGGCGGACCACCGCCTCCGCACGGGAGCCGTCGCGCTCGTCGTCGTCCCCGGGAATCCCCTCGTCTACCGGTACGACCCCACCCGGCCGGACAGCCGCGCCGCGAGGGAGCGCGTCAACGAGGTCCTCCAGCGCGCCGCGGGGCGCACGGACGCCGTGCCGACCATGGACCGCACCGTGTCGGAGCCGGGCGCGCGCTACATCGACTTCCTAGTGCCGGGCCTGCTCGGACTGAACCTGATGGGCGGGGGCCTGTGGGGCATCGGCTGGGTGGTCGTCGAGGACCGAATCCGCAAGCTCCTGCGCCTCCAGCTCGCCACGCCGATGCGGAAACGGGACTTTCTGCTCGCGCACATGCTCGCGAGGCTCGCCTTCGTGCCCCTCGAGGTCGTTCCCCTTCTCGTGCTCACGTGGTGGCTCTTCGGCGTGTCGACCGCCGGCTCCCTGCTCTCGCTGATCGTGGTCGTGCTCGCGGGCGCCCTCTCCTTCGCCGGCGTCGGGACGCTCCTTGCGAGCCGCGCCCGCACGACGGCGACGATCTCGGGTCTGATCAACCTCGTCACGTTCCCGATGCTCGTCCTCTCGGGGGTCTTCTTCTCCACCAGCCGGTTTCCGGACGCGATGCAGCCCCTGATCCGGGCCCTGCCGCTGACGGCCCTGATCGACGGGCTCCGGGCAATCATGACCGACGGGGCGGCGTTCCTCTCCCTCTGGCCGCAGTTCCTCGTGCTCGGCGCATGGGGATTGGCGAGCTTCGCCTGCGCTCTGTGGCTCTTCCGGTGGACGTAGCCCGCTAGAGCTTCTTCGCCGCCTCGAGGACCGCGTCGTAATCGGGTTCGTTCGTCACTTCCTTTACGTGTTGAACGTACCGGACGACGTCGTTCGCGTCGACGACGAACACGGACCGCGAGAGCAGGGAAAGCTCCTTGATCAGGACGCCCCAGGCCGATGCGAAGGAGCGGTCCTGGTAGTCGGAAAGCGTCCGGACCCTGTCGACCCCGGCGGCGCCGCACCACCGTTTCTGCGCGAACGGCAGATCCATGCTGACGGTCAGCACGACCGCATCCGCGGACAGCTTGGCCGCTTCCTGGTTGAACCGGCGCGTCTCCGCGTCGCATACGGGCGTATCCAGCGACGGCACGGTACAGATGACCTTGACCTTTCCCGTGAAGTCGCCGAGCGTGACCGGGGAAAGTCCATTGTCCACCACCCGGAAATCGGGGGCCTTGTCCCCCGTGCGGATCTCGGGCCCGAGCAGCGTCATCGGATTTCCCTTGAACGTGACGATCCCCTTCCGTTCCTGCATCGCCTCCTCCTTCCCGACTCCAAAAAAGCGGCCGTCCCGCGCGGCCTGCCCCCCGGCAGGCCGCCGTTTCGGCCCGCGGTCACGCGACGGTCGCTTCCATTTCCTCGGCGTACTTGCCGAACCGCGCCAGGTGGTTGAGCCGCGAACGCTCGTGGAAGGCCCGTTGCGCGGCGGCCACGTTCTTCGGCTCCCCCTTCCAGGCCGCGAGCACCGGCTCCTGGAGGGCCCTGCCGTAGGAAAAGCTGAGCTCCCACGGGTTGCCGCCCAGCGCGTTCATGGCGTTCAGGTTCACCGTGGCCTGGGCCGGCGTCTGCCCTCCGGAAAGGAAGACGATCCCGGGGACGGCGGCGGGGACCGCCCTCCGCAGCGTGCGCACGGTGGCCGCGGCCACCGACTCGACGGGAGCCTGCTGCGGGCACTCCTTTCCGGAAAGGACCATGTTGGGCTTGAGCAGGGTCCCCTCGAGGACGACGCGGTGCTCGAGAAGCTCGGAAAAGACCAGGGACAGCGTCTCCGTCGTCACCCCTTCGCAGCGGTCGATCGTATGCGGGCCGTCCATCAGCACCTCGGGCTCCACGATGGGAACGAGGTCGGCCTCCTGGGACAGGGCGGCGTAGCGCGCGAGCGCATGGGCGTTCGCCTTGAGGCAGTACGGCGTCGGGATACCGTCGCCGATGGCGATCACCGCGCGCCATTTGGCGAAGCGCGCCCCCAGCTTCCGGTACTCGGCGAGGCGGTCCCGCAGGCCGGTCAGCCCCTCCGTAACCTTTTCGCCGGGGAAGCCGGCCAAGGCCTTCGCCCCCTTGTCCACCTTGATCCCGGGAATGATGCCGGCCCGGGACAGGACCTCCGGGAACGGGGTTCCGTCCTTCGCCTTCTGGCGGATCGTTTCGTCGAAAAGGATGACGCCGCTGATGAAATCGGATACGCCGCCGGTCGTGAAGAGCAGCTCCCGGTACGCGCGGCGGCTCTCCTCGGTGGACGCAAGCCCGATGCTCCGGAACCGCTTTTCGATGGTGGGATGACTTTCGTCGGCGGCCAGGATTCCCTTTCCCTCCGCAACGATCGCCCGGGCGACCGATTCGAGCTCCTTGGGGACCATGCCGTCTCTCCTTCCGTTTGTGGGATCGACCCGGACCCTGGCGGGAACGGGATGGAACAACCCCGAAATCCTACCGTATCTGGATGCGTTCCCCAATACCCGGTTTCAGGAAGACGGGCCGGATCCGGGCGGGCGGCGGACCTTGGGCCGGCCGGCGACGGCCGCGGCGCGCCGTCTCAAATCGACCTTGAGAAATCCGGCGGCTGAAATATCATAAAAATTGGGGATTCTTCGAAGGCAACGCCCGGCGTGCGGCGAGGAGAAGACCTTGGGCCCTCGAGCCAGAGACCGGATCCGGAACCGGGTTTCCACATGGCCCAGGCAGTTCCGCCTGACCCTGCTCGGAATCGGGGTGGGGCTGGTTGCGGGCGTGGGCGCCATCCTGTTCGATCAACTGCTCAGCCTGGCCCTCGACGGGCTGCGGATCATCACCGGATACGTGGAGCCCGGCAGGAACGCCGCGTCCCACCTGGCCCGGGAGATCACCGCCAAACATTCCCTCTGGTTCCTCGTCATTCCGGCCCTGGGGGGCCTCGCGTCCGGCGTCCTCGTGTACAGCCTCGCGCCGGAGGCGGAGGGGCACGGGACCGACGCGATGATCGAGGCGTTCCATCAGAAGGAGGGCAAGGTCCGCCGGCGGGTCCCGGCCGTGAAGATCGTTGCCTCGGCGCTGACGATCGGCACCGGGGGCTCCGCGGGCAAGGAAGGCCCCATCGCCCAGATCGGCTCGGGATTCGGCGCGTTCCTGTCGTCGATCCTGGACCTCAAGCCCCGGGACCGGCGCATCCTCGTGCTGGCCGGAGCGGCGGGCGGCATCGGGGCGATCTTCCAGGCTCCGCTGGGCGCGGCGCTGTTCGCCCCCGAGGTCCTCTACCGCGAGACCGAGTTCGAGTACGAGGGAATCCTCCCCTGCATCGTCTCCTCCATCATCGCCAACTCCGTCTATTCCCAGGTCTACGGGAGAAGGGCCCTCTTCTTCCCGGGCAGGGTGGACTTCGTGCTGGCTTCCGAGCTGGTGCCCTACGCGGTCTTCGGCGTCGTGTGCGCGCTCGTCGGCCTGCTCTACGTGCGGACGTTCTACGGCCTGCGGGACCGGCTGTTTCTCCCTCTCCCGATCAACCGGATGCTCAAGCCGGCCGTGGGCGGCCTGATGGTGGGGATGCTCTCCTTCCTTTCGCCCGCGATCCTGGACGGGGGATACGGATGGATCCAGATGGCCATGGAGGGGAAGATTCTCTGGTGGGGCATGCTGCTTCTCGCGGTCTTCAAGATCTTCGCGACTTCCTTCACCATCAGCTCGGGGGGAAGCGGGGGGGTCTTCGGCCCCTCGGTGTTCATCGGCGCCATGCTCGGCGGCGCTTTCGGATCGCTCGGCCATCAGCTTGCCCCCGGCTGGATCGTCCACCCCAACTCGTTCGTGCTGGTGGGGATGGGGGGCTTCTTCGCCGGGGTCGCCAAGGTGCCGATCGCCTCGATCATCATGGCGTGCGAGATGAGCTCCAGCTATACGCTGCTCGTCCCCCTCATGCTCGTCTCGTCCATCTGCTACCTCCTGCTCCGGGACGTCAACCTCTACGAGAAGCAGCTGATCAGCCGTCTGGCCTCTCCCGCCCACGTCACCGAGTTTTCCCGCGGCCTGCTGGAGCGGACCCATGTCCGCGAGGCGGCGCGGATGCGGCCGGTGATCCGGATCCCCGAGGCGACGCCTTTCCACCAGATCGTGGACATGATGACGGGTTCCCGGGACATGTACTTCCCCGTGGTCGGCCGGGACGGACGGATGTGCGGCATCCTGTCGATCAACGACGTGCGGGCGTTCCTGTTCGAGAGGTCGATCGGTAACCTGGTCCTCGCGTGCGACGTCGCCACGCACAAGGTCGAGCGCGCATTCTGGAACGACACGCTGCAGCAGACCCTGGAGAAGATGGCGGCCTTGAAGGTGGACGAGCTGCCCGTCGTGCGCGAGGAGGCGCCCGACGAGATCGTCACGATGATCACCAAGCGCGACATCATCAACTTCTACTACGAGCGCGGCGGCTCCTGACGGACGCGGCCGCGGCCGGCAACGACCGCCGCCTCGCCGTCATCGTTATCGGAGAGAGGCCGCCGCGCCGCACGAGGAAGGGAGGAGCCGCCGTGAAACGGTCGAACAAGATCCTGCTCGGTGTGGGCATCGTCGTGGTCCTTCTGGCCGTCGGCCTGTTCTACCTGTACTCGAATCTCGACCGGATCGTGGCCGCTGCCATCGAAAAGTACGGGTCCCAGGCCACCGGCACGAAGGTCTCGGTATCCGCCGTGCACATCCGGCTCCGGGCGGGCGAAGGCTCGATCGGAGGTCTCCGCGTCGGCAACCCGGCCGGCTTCTCCGCGCCGGACGCGATCACCCTGAAGAACATCGCGATTTCCGTGGACACGAGTTCGATTACCGGGAACCCGATCGTGATCAACCGGATCGTCGTGTCGTCTCCCCGCGTACTGTACGAGGTCAACGGGTCCGGCAAGTCGAACATCCTCGAGATCGCCCGGCACGCGCGGGGCGGGTCGCAGCCAGCGAAGGAACCGGCCCCGGCGCAGGGCGGCAACGGGACGACGCGGAAGGTCCTGATCCGCAGCATCGTCGTCGAGAGAGGAGAAGTGTCCTTCCGCGTCGCCGCGCTCCCCGGCAAGCCTCTGGCGGCCGCGCTCCCCCCGATCGTGCTCCGGAACGTCGGGGGCAAGGGGGGCGACTCCCCGGGCGCCATCGCCGAACAGGTTCTCGTCCCCATCGCGCGGCAGGCGGCCGCCGCCGCTTCGCAGGCGGGGATCCAGCGATACCTGGGAAAGAATGCCGAAGCGCTGCAGAAATCGCTCGAGAAAAAGGCCACGAAGCAGCTCGGGACGCGCGGCGAAGAGGCGGTCCACGGCGCGGAAAACACAATCCGGAACCTGCTCGGGCAATGAAGGACGGGGACACCCGGGACGCCAACGGCGAGAGTCGGCGCGGATCGCGCGCGGCCGAATCATACGGATTTGCGCTCCCGGTCCTGCGCGCCGATCGGGGCCGCCCGGAACGCAAGGAACCAGAGGGAGGCGGCCAGGCAGCCGAAAACGGGAACGGAAAGAGCGGCAAGCCCGCATTTCTCACCTTCGGTTCGCAGCGAGGCGGCGGAGACGGGCGTGGACACAAGCCGCCCGACCGAGCGCAACGCAGATCCCGTAGGACGGCCATGGATGGACTACCGTCGGCGGGAGGCACGGATGGCGGAGCCGACGGCCGCCGCCGCGTTGGAAGCCTGGCGAGAAATGCTTGCAAGGAGGAACCGTGAAAACCGCGTTCGTGACGGGGGCGACATCGGGAATCGGCGCCGCATTCGCGCGGCGCCTGGCGGCGGATGGATATTCCCTGGTCGTGGTGGCGCGGGACGAAGGCCGCCTGGTCGAGGCGGCCGAGGAGCTTGCGCAGCGGCACCGCGTTCCCGTCGAGGTCCTGGCCGCCGATCTCTCCGATCGAGAACAGTTGGAGCGGGCGGCCGCCCGCCTGCGCGACGAACTCCGGCCCGTCGACCTGCTGGTGAACAACGCGGGGTTCGCGGTGGGCAAGCCGTTCCTCTCCGGCGGCGTCGCCGACGAGGAACGAATGCTCGACGTCCTGGTCCGCGCCGTTCTCGTGCTCACCCGGGCCGCGGCGCCCGGCATGGTCGCCCGCGGCCGGGGCCGCATCATCACAGTCTCGTCGGTCGCCGGCTTTCTGCCCGGGGGGACCTACGCGGCCGCCAAGGCGTGGGCGACGTCGTTCACCTCGTATCTGGCGGGGGAGCTGGCCGGCACCGGGGTCACCGCCACAGCCTTGTGTCCGGGGTACGTCCGAACCGACTTCCACCGCCGCGCAAACATGGACGTTTCCCGGCTCCCGCCGTGGGCCTGGCTCACCGTCGACCGCGTCGTCGCCGACTGTCTCGCCGACGTCCGGCGCGGCCGCGTCGTAAGCGTGCCGAGCCTCAAATACAAGGCGGCGGTGTTCTTCCTGAGGCACCTGCCGCTGCGCCTGACCAAGCCGCTTGCCGCGCGCCGCGCTTCCTCGCTGCGCGGCGCGCGGTGAACGGGCCCGGGTCAGGTTCCCGGTTTCTTCTCGCAGCTACAGTTTTCCGCCGGCTTGTTGCAGCCGACGCATACTCCGTTCTTGATCTCCTTTCCGCACTTCTTGCACGGGCTGCATCCGCAGGTCTGGCACATGGGGTCCTCCTCGGCGTCCCGGGCGGCGACAGACGAAACCCCGCTTGGATCCGTGTCCACGGCGGGCGCCCCCCTCTTCCGGCCGCCCGGCCATAGGTTCCGGGGCGCATGGTCAATGGACGCCTGTGCACCGAAAAACGTTTCACGGCCGCCCGCCGCGCCGTCAGGCGAACGAGTCCACGATCCGATTCAGCGCGGGGCTGGGGCGCATCGCCCGGGAAACCTTTTCCGGATCCGGATGATAGTAGCCGCCCAGGTCCTGCGGCTTTCTCTGCGCCCCGATCAGCTCGCGGGTAATCGTCGCCTCGTTGTCCCCCAGCTGCCTCGCCAGCTCGGAGAACCGGGCCTTGAGCTCCTCGTCCTTCGTCTGGGCGGCCAGCGCCTGCGCCCAGTACAGGGCGAGGTAGAAATGGCTTCCCCGGTTGTCGATCTCGCCCACTTTCCGGGCGGGGGACTTGTTGTTGTCCAGGAACGTTCCGACCGCCCGGTCCAGCGTCTCCGCCAGGAGGAGCGCCTTGTCGTTCCCGAACGTCTTCCCCAGGTGCTCCAGGGACGCCGCGAGCGCCGAGAACTCCCCGAGGGAATCCCATCGAAGGTATCCTTCCTTGACGAACTGCTGCACGTGCTTGGGCGCGGAGCCCCCCGCACCCGTCTCGAACAGCCCGCCGCCGGCCAGGAGAGGAACGACGGAGAGCATCTTCGCGCTCGTCCCCACTTCGATGATCGGAAAGAGATCGGTCAGATAGTCGCGCAGGACGTTTCCCGTGACGGAGATCGTATCCTCTCCCGCCCGGAACCGCCGCAGCGAGAACGTCATTGCCTCGACGGGGGCCATGATGCGGAGGTCCAGCCCCTTCGTGTCGTGTTCCTTGAGGCTCGCCTCGACCTTCGCGATGATCTGCGTGTCGTGCGCCCGGTTCCGGTCCAGCCAGAACACGGCCGGCGCCCCGGTCGCCCTGGCACGCGTGACGGCGAGCTTGACCCAATCCCGGATCGCGACATCCTTGGCCTGGCACATCCGGAAGATGTCGCCTTCTTCCACCGTCTGCTCGAGAAGCGTCTTCCCGGATGCGTCGACCACGCGGATCGTTCCGTTTCCCGGCGCCGCGAAGGTCTTGTCGTGAGACCCGTACTCCTCCGCCTTCTGCGCCATCAGCCCCACGTTCGGCACGCTTCCGACGGTCGCCGGATCGAATGCGCCGTTGGCCTTGCAGTCCTCGATGATGGTCTTGTAGGTCGTCGCGTAGCACCGGTCGGGGATCATCGCCAAGGTGTCGTGGAGCTTGCCGTCCGGCCCCCACATCTTCCCCGAGTCGCGCACGACGACCGGCATCGACGCATCGACGATGATGTCGTTCGGCGCGTGGAGGTTCGTAATGCCCCGGTCCGAGTCGACCATCGCCAGCGGCGGCCGCTTCCGGTAGACTTCCTGGATGTCCGCTTCGATCTGCGCCCGTTCGGCATCCGGCAGCATCTTGATCTTGGCGTACACGTCCGCCATGCCGTTGTTCGGATTCACGCCGAGCCGGGCGAGCACGGCTCCGTGTTTTTCGAAGACGTCCGCAAAATAGACGGACACGGCGTGGCCGAACATGATGGGATCGGAAACCTTCATCATCGTGCATTTCGGGTGCAGCGACAACAGCACGCCGCTCCTCTTGGCGTCCTCGATCTGTTCCCCGTAGAATTTCCGAAGCGCGCGGACGTTCATGACCGCCGTGTCGATCACTTCGCCCGCGAGCAGCGCAAGCTTCGGCTTCAGGACCGTCGTCCCGCCGTCGCGCGCGACGAACTCGATCCGGACGGTGGTCGCGTCCGCCAGCGTAAGCGACTTCTCGCTGCCGTAATAGTCCCCCTCCTGCATGTGCGCCACGCGGGTTTTCGAGTCGGAGCTCCACGGCCCCATCCGGTGGGGCTTCTTCTTTGCGAAGCGTTTCACGGCGGCCGGCGCCCTGCGGTCCGAGTTCCCCTGACGCAGCACCGGGTTCACTGCACTGCCGAGAATGGCGGCAAACCGCTCCTGGAGCGCCTTTTCCGCGTCGGACTTCGGATCCGCCGGATATTCCGGCAGATCGTAGCCGTGGATCTTGAGCTCCCGGACCGCATCGGTAAGTTGCGGGAGCGAGGCGCTGATGTTGGGAAGCTTGATGATGTTGGCCTCCCGCCTGAGAGCCAGTTCGCCCAGGAGCGCAAGGAAATCCGGAATCCGCCGGCTCTCGGCAAGCCTTTCCGGAAAGTCCGCGATGATCCGTCCCGCGAGAGAGATGTCCCACAGGTCGAGCTCGACGCCCGTACCCTTGACGAACCCCCGGAGGATCGGAAGAAGGGAGTAGGTCGCGAGCGCGGGGGCTTCGTCGGTTTTCGTCCAGATGATCTTCCGTGTCTGGGTCATCGTGCGGTCTCCTTAATAGGTCGCGCGGAAACGAATGGACAACGGGTCGGCGGCGCGTCGATGCGGAATCCGGCCGGGTGCGTATCGCCGCCGGCGAATGCAAGGGTCGGCTACTCTTCGATCGGAAAGAGTCCAGTTTGTATACGATACACAGTCCCGCCGCCGAGAAAAAGCGGTTTTCGCGGGTCCGCTTCAGCCTGGGTTCAGGGACCGGCGGCCGCAGCGCGCCTCCTTGCGACGCCGTTCCCGCCGCCTGCCGCGCCTCGCGCCGCTTCCCACATCGTGTCCCAGAAGAGCAGCTCGAAGCCCTGCAGCAGGCGGGCGGCGCGGCGGATCCGCACCGGATCGTCCCCCCGTCCCAGACCCTCCTCCACCACCGCCAGACCCTGTTCCTCGAATCCGGGCGGCGCGGAGGCGAACAGGTCGAAGAATGCGACCGCTTCCGCGGAGAGCCCGTACCCCGTTCGCAGTGCCCGGCTGATCCGGCCGCAGTTTTCGCCCCAGGCCTCCAGATTGACGAGAAAGGCGGCCGCGAATTCCGCGGCCGTGCCGTACGCGGCGAGCCAGGCGACGTAGGCGCTGTACGCGAACGCGCCGGGCACCGGCTCCGCCGCCCGCATCCGGGCGCGCGAAAGACCTACGGCACGCCCGAAGGGCCCCAGAGCGTCGAGCGCCGCGCGCTCTCCCTGCAGCATCCCGCCGAAAAAGTCCCGCGCGCCCGCGGACGGCGCCCGGGAGAGAGCCAGCGCCACGCTGCGGAGGTCGCTCTCGATGATCCGTCCCTGTTGCGCCGCGAACAGCGCCAGCGTTCCCTTCTCGATTCGCCGCGCCTCCAGAGCGTCCACGTACGGATGCCGGCGGATCCGTTTTTCGGTGGATGCGATGGCCTTGCGCGCCGCCTCCACAAGCCGCCTTGCCCGACGAGCCATGGCGCTGCCTCCTCCCCGGGGCCGCCTCCGAAGCCGCCCCGGTGCGTTGACGCCTTCCCGGTTCATTGTACGCCGGCACGCCGATTGACGGGCCGCGGCGCGATGAGGCGGGTTCCGTGCAGCCGGGACGATCTTGCCTCCGCGCCCGGGGACACCGGCCGCCCCGGGAAAACATCGCGGTCCAAACCGTGCCGGTCTGGTACAATTCCCGCACCAGCTTCGTGCGGACCGGGACGCGTCATGGTTGAAAAACTGTTGAACCTCGTAGGGTTCCTTGGCCACTGGACGTATCTGGTCGTCTTCCTGGCCGCCTTTCTCGAGAGTTCCGCGTTCATGGGCCTGCTGGTGCCGGGGGAAAGCGTCGTCGTGGTCGCCGGGTTCCTGGCGTTCCAGGGCACCCTCGATCTCGGCAAGTGCCTCTGGGCGGTCATGCTGGGGGCCGTGCTGGGGGACAGCGCGGGATTCGGCCTCGGCAACGCCCTCGGCCGCCGCTATTTCGAAAAACACCGCAGGCTGCTTCTCCTCAAGGAAAAGCACGTCCGAATCGTGGACGGATATTTCGACCGTCACGGCGGCAAGACCGTATTCTTCGGGCGATTCATCGGCCTGTTGCGCGCGATGGCTCCGTTCGTCGCCGGCATGTCGCGCATGCCGTACCGGCGTTTCGCGCCGTACAACATCGCGGGCTGTCTGCTCTGGTCTCTCGCGTTCACGCTCCTGGGGTACTTTTTCGGCCAGAGCTGGCAGATTGTCGAGAAATGGTCCGGCAGGGCCGGCGCCTTTCTTCTCTTCCTGCTCTTGGTCGCGGCGGGTTTCGCCTGGCTGTACCGAACGATCGTCCGGAAACAGGCGGCGATCTTCGAATGGTTTCAGGACCGGCACGCTCGCCTTGCGGCCAGCCGGAGAGTCCAGGCCTTCGCCGACCGGCATCCGGAAATGATCACCTTCGTCAAGGAACGGCTGTCGTCCCGGAGCTACCTGGGGCTGCACCTGACCGTCGGACTCCTCGCCAGCGCAGCGTGCATGTGGGTCTTCGGAAGCATCACCGAGGACATCCTCACGGGAGACCCGCTGGCGACCGTCGACCAGTGGGTGCTGGGCCGCGTTCTGTACTTTCGGACCCCGTTCGTTACCGCGTTCATGAAGTCGGCCATGATCTTCGGCAGCGCCATGACCATCGCAATCGCGAGCATCCTCGTGGTCGGATTGTTCCTCCTGAGAAGGCGAACGGACCAGGCCATAGGCTACGCCGTCGCGATCACCGGAGGCAGCGCGCTCATCGTGGTCCTCCAGGCCATGATCCGCAGGCCGCGACCCGGCGCGCAGGCGGCCCTCGTCCATGCGGCGGGTTTTGGCTTCCCGAGCGGAAACACCATGATATCGGTCCTGTTTTACGGAATCCTCGCCTACTTCCTCGTGGTCGAGCTTCGATCGTGGCGACTCCAGGTGCTGACGGGAATCGCCGCGACGTCCTTGGTTTCCCTGGTCGGGCTAAGC
>CAYWOT010000003.1:20649-27965 GCA_964459975.1 uncultured bacterium | reverse complement strand
GATCGCCATGTCCGGGTCCGGCGAACGGACCACGGCGGAAAGGACGAACGGCGCGATCTTCGCCAGGTACCGCCGCGCGCGGACCGGCATCCGCACGAAGGGCGGCCCGTCCCGGAGGACCGCCACGTTGCGCAGGGCGGCCTCCCGATCGGAGAACCCGAGTTCGGAAAGCCGTTCCTCCAGGTCTTCCTCGTCGGCCTCCGGGTCCAGCACGGCCAGCACCTCCGGAGGGGCTTCCCCTGCGGCCTGTTCGGACGCCCCCCGGAACAGCCGGTCGTAGATCTCACGGACGTTGCCGGTGTGTCGCTCGAACGCCGCCAGGAGCGCGGGGCCGTCGGGCAACCCCATCGTGCGCGCGAGGCGGACCCCGTCCGCCTCGCCTCCGGGAAGCACGTGGGTCTGCCGGTCCTGAAAGACCTGGATCCGGTTTTCGAGGAGGCGCAGGAAGGCGTACGCGTCGACGAGCACCTCGCACTCCCGCGCGGAGATCACTCCGACCTCGGCCAGCACCTGAAGCGTCTCCGCCGTGCCCCGGCGGCGGAGGTCCGGGTTCTTTCCCCCGTAGATCAGCTGGTGCGCCTGGGCGAAGAATTCGATCTCCCGGATCCCTCCCGTGCCGAGCTTCACGTCGCGCCCCCGGGTTCGGCTGCGCGACGAGGCGAGGTCGATCCGGTCCTTCATCTCCTTGATCTCTTCGAGGGAGGTGAAATCCAGATACTTCCGGTATACGAAGGGGGTAAGCGTCCTGAGGAACGCCTCCCCGACCCAGGCGTCCCCCGCCACGGTCCGGGCCTTGATCATCGCTGCCCGCTCCCAGGTCTGGCCCCACGACTCGTAGTAGAGCTCGGCCGACCGCAGGGAATTGGCGAGGTCTCCCCGCGTGCCGTCGGGGCGGAGACGGAGGTCGACACGGAACACGAACCCGTCTTCCGTAACCTCGGAGACGACGCGGGTGACGAGCTCGCACAGACGGACGAAGTACTCGTGGAAGGCGACCGGCGCCGTCCCCGGCCCGCCCGACGTCGTCCCGTCCTCCGTCTCGTACACGTAGATCAGATCGATATCGGAGCTGAAGTTGAGCTCATACCCGCCGAGCTTGCCCATCCCCAGGACGGCGAACCCGCATTCCCTCCGCCCTCCGTCGGGCGTCGCGACGAGCGGAGGACCGAAGCGGGCCGAGAACTGCCGGCGGGCGAACCGGACGGCGCCCGCCAGGGCGGCCGACGCCAGCGCCGACAGGTCTTCGGTCACCTCGCGCAGCGGCGCCGCTCCCGCAAGGTCGCGCGCGGCGATCCGGACCGCCTCCCGCAGCTTGAGCAGGCGCAGTCCCGCCTTGACCTCCTCCTCGGTCCCGCACCGGTCGGCCAGCGCCTCCGCCTCCGCCGTAAGCGCCTCCGGCCGCCCCGCCTGCCGCGCCTCGCCGTCGAGAAACAGCCGGGAGAAGACGTCCCCGCGCCTCGCCAGCCTCTCGGGCAGCGCCTCCGACCCGCCGAGCAGGGCGCACAGAAGCCGCCGCGTCTCCGGGCGGGCGAATGCCCCGATGACGTCGCCGGTCGGGAGGGAGTCGAACAGCCGCGACAGGTTCAGGAAATAGAGCGTGGGATCGCCCGCCTTCCGCGCCTCCGCGAACACCGATTCCCAGGCGGAGTCGCCCCACGGGATCCGCTTTCGGATCTCCTCCACCCGGGGGAGCGTCCGACCGACGTCGACGAATCCGATCTCCCCCAGGCGGTCGCACGGGGAAGGCCCGCGGGCGGGGTCGGTCACCGGCAGAGCTTCCGGATGGCTCCGGGGAAGGGCGGGCGGATCACGCCCCGTTCCGTGACGAGAGCGGTCACGTACTTCGCCGGAGTCACGTCGAAGGCGGGATTGTACACGCGGATCTTTTCCGGAGCGACCCGGGTCCCCAGGAAATGGGTCACCTCCCCACCGTCCCGTTCCTCGATGGGAATCGACTTGCCGGTGCGCACGGCGGGGTCGATGGTGGACACGGGCGCCGCCACGTAGAACGGAACCTTGTGGAGGCGGCACAGAACCGCCAGGCCGTACGTGCCGATCTTGTTGGCCACGTCGCCGTTCGCGGCGATCCGGTCCGCGCCCACCACGGCCGCCTGGACCTTCCCGTCCCGGAGGACGGACGCCGCCATGGAGTCCGTGATCAGGGTACACGGAATGCCTTCCTTCGACAGCTCCCAGGCGGTGAGCCGGGCTCCCTGGAGGAAGGGCCGCGTCTCGTCCACGTAGACGTGGACCTTTTTCCCCGCGGCGACCGCCGCCCGGATGACCCCGAGCGCGGTGCCGAACCCGGCCGTCGCAAGCGCTCCGGCGTTGCAGTGGGTGATCACGGACCCGGACCGGAGCAGCTTCGCCCCGTGCTGACCCATCCGCCGGTTGGAGGCGATGTCCTCGTCGTACATCGCCCTCGCCTCCTTCTCGAGCCGGAAGGCCGCCTCCTCCGGGCCGTCGGGCAGACCGTCCGCAACGCGGCTCATCCGGTCGATGGCCCAGAACAGGTTCACGGCCGTGGGACGGGCCGCCGCGAGCTCCCGGGCCGCCCTGCGGAACTCCTCGCGCCACGGAAGATTCCGGCGCACGGCCTGCTGCACGGCCAGCACCAGTCCGAAAGCGGCGGCCACGCCGATCGCCGGGGCACCCCGGACGACCATCGTGCGGATGGCGTCGGCTACCCCCGAAGCCTGCGTGACGCGGTTCACCGATTCCCGCAGCGGCAGAACCCGCTGGTTGAGCAGGAGCAGGGCGTCTCCCGTCCATTCCATGGTCTGCACGGTGCGGCCGGCATCCCGAGCGTTCGTCATTTATGTCTTTCTCCCGAAGTGAAATTGCGCAACCTGGTCCAGAACCATGCTGCGAAGCTGCCGGGTCGACAAGACCGGGGCCACCGGCTTCCCGGCGCGCATCGCCGGAACGACGAGAGGGTGCGTCGGAGCTCCGCACCGGCAGGGCCGCGCGGCCGCGCCTGCCGACACCACCTCGCGCCGTCCGCACGAGCCGCACCGCACCACCTGCTTGGACCCGGAACGCTTGCCCCGCTTGGCGAACGGACGACCCTCGACTTCCACGATGTCCAGCGCGAAGTCGATCGTGGGCGCATTGCTGATGCAGGTGCCCACCCCGAACCCGTCGACGACGTCCCGCAGGGAAGCGACCTCCTCTTCTCCGAGTCCGCCCGACACGAAGATCTGCACGTGGGAAAATCCGCGCAGGTCGAGCTCCCACCGGACCTCCTCGATGATCTTGCGGAAGCTCCCCCGCCGGGACGAGGGCGTGTCGAGGCGGACCGCCGCGAGCGCATCTCCCAGGGCTTCCGCCGCCCGGACGGCCTCGAACTTCTCGTCCTGGAGCGTATCGATGAGGCAGACGCGGGGAACGGCGGCGGGCACGACCTCATCGAACCCGCGGAGCGCTTCGACGGTGTCGCCCAGCACCAGGATCAGCGCGTGGGGCATCGTGCCCTGGGCGGGCTCCCCGAGGTATTCCGCGCTGCGCACGACCGACACCCCGTCGACGCCGCCGACCACGGCGTGCCGGTCGATCAGCGTCGAGAGCGCGGGGTGCATCCGCCGGGCCCCGAAGCTCAACACCGATCGGTCCCCGGCCAGGTGCTTGATCCGCGACGCCTTGGTCGCGACCCCGGAAGCCTGGCAGAGAATACCGAGCATCGCCGTTTCCATCTCGCAGAAGTCGCCGTACGGGCCGTCGATCGTGAAGACCGGCTCCTCGAGCAGGAAAAGGGACGCTTCCGGCATCGCCGCGATGTCCAGGCGCCTGCCCGCGAGAAGCGAGAGCATCTCGTCGATTCCGGCGAGAATCGCGTACTCGTATCCGGCCGGAAACCGCTTCACATACGCTTCCGCCTTCACATGCACGTTCTCCCGGCCCGCCCGGCGCAGGACTTCCATCGTTCGGCGGAAGTAGACGTCCGTCGTCCTGCCCGCCCGGATCTCCTCCCGGCCCGCGATCGGATCCATTCCGGCGGTTCCGCGCCTCGCGTCACCCACGGCGGACCACCTGGATTCCCAGGACCGTTTCCATCTGGTCGAGCGCGAAGCGGTGGGCCTTCTCGTCCAGACCCGCCACCAGCGACTCGTCGACGGCGACCTCGTACCCCCGCATGGCCGCGTCGGCTCCCGTGTACAGAACACAGATGTTCGTGACACACCCGGTGAGCTGCACGGACCGCACGCCGTGCCGGCGCAGGACGGAGTGCAGACCGCTGCCGTGGAACCCGGAATAGGTCCGCTTCTCCACGACGCAGTCGCCGGGCTCCGGGGCAATCTCGCGCACGACGGCGGCCCCTTGGGATCCGGCCACGGCGTGCGGCGGCCACCCCATCCGCGCGAATTCCCGGTCGTTCTTCCGGTGGGAATCGCAGACGTACACGACGAGTTCCCCCTCTCTGCGCGCGCGGGTGATCCGGCGGCGCAGCGCGGGCAGAATCGTCCTCGTCCGGGGGACCTCCAGCGGGCTGCCGGGCCGCACGAAGTCCTCGAGCATGTCGATCACCAGAAGCGCGCGTCCCTGCGTGCCCATCCTCGTCACCTCCTATTTCCCGGGACGATCGTCCGAAAAAGACCCTTCAGCTCCTCGAGCGGTTCGTTCTTCTCGCGCTGCTGTTCCTCGGCGTTGTTGTCGCCGGCCGGGGCGGACCGGCCGCCGGTCAGCCGGTTCTCAAGCCCCCGGAGAAGGTTTTCCGCCGCGCCCTCTGCCAGCGCCTTCGTGTCAATCGCCACCGCGGGGGACGTAAGCGGACCGCGGATAGCCAGAGGGATGGCGACGCGGCCGTCCTTCCCCACCAGGAACTTGCCCGCCGTTCCCCGTACGCGCTGCGAGATCCCCGGGGAAAGACGGACCACACCCCGGAAATCGAGCGTCCGGTCGAACCCCACCGCGGCGGTCCCGGCTACGGCGAGCTTGTCCGAGACGATCCGAAGGGAATCCGTGTGGATCTTCCCATGGTCGACCCGGAACGACGCCGACAGGTCCGAAAACGACGTCTCTCCGCCGCCGGCCGGCGCTCCGGGAACCGGCGACGCGAACCCGGCGATTCCGGCTGTCCTGGCGAGCAGGTCCAGCCCCTTGATCCTGCCGTCCGTGATCCGGACGGAGCCCTTGCCCGTCGCCGTGCGCTCGAAGTCCGCAAAATCGGTCATGCCCCCGCGCAGGTCGACCGAAAGCGTCGCGAGTCCGGAGAGAAAATCGCCGAGCGATGTCTTCTCGGCGAGGATCTTCTCCGCGGAGATGCGCTTGGCCGAAAGCCGGACCCGGAACCGGGGAGCGGCCGCGGCGAGCTCCATGTCGCCCGTCACGCCGACCTCGCCGCCGTACATGCGGGCGCGCAGGTCTTCGAGAGCGAGATTTCCTTTTTCGTACCGCGCCCGACCCTTGAGATCCGTGAACTCCACGCCCCGGGCTTTGCCCGCGTCGATCGCCACGCTCACCCGCGCGGAAACGTTCCGCTCCGCCCTCTTCGCGTTCCCGGCGGGCGGCTCCGGCCCTTTTCCCGGCTTCCGTCCCTCTTTTCCCGCCGCGCCGGGCGGGAACAGGGCGTCCACGTCGAGGTACGCGAGCCGAAGTTCGGCTTGCGCCGTCGTCACGGGCCCGAGGGAGATCTTGCCGCTTCCGGAAAACCGTTTTCCGTTGAGAAGCCCGGCCAGAGGCGAGAACGCGACGCCTGCGGGCGACAGCGCGATCTTGCCGGTCACACCGCCGACCTGCACCGGTTTTCCCGGAACGCGAAAGCCCACCCCGGCCAGGTCGACCTCGCCGTGGACCGCACCGGCCCCCGCCTTGCCGGCACCCTTCGCGTGCGCCGTGATCCGGCCCTGCGCCGCGAAGCCCGACAGCGCGTCCGCGCCGAGCGCTTGGGTCAAGGCGCCAAGCGACGAGATCGTCGCGGAAGCCTTCCAGCTTCGCTGCCCCGTTCCCGGTTCCAGGGTGGCGTCCGCCGTCGCGGAAAGCGGCGGCATGGAAAACCGCACCGGTGAGATCACGATCCGCTCGGGGGAGTACCGCCCCGCCACGGCCAGCGTACAAGGTGTTCCGACGGCTTTTCGGATCTTCGGATCCGCCGCGCGCAGCGTCACGCCGACGTCGGTCAGGTCCGCCTTGGCCGAAAACACAAGGGACGGGGCGCTCCCCGCGACGTGCAGCGAGATGGGCATCACGCCCGACGGGGCGGCCTGCGCCAGACCTTCCGGAGGATGCGGGAAGACGTTCCCGAGCCCGTCCAACCGGATGCCCGGGAAGGAAACTGCGACGTCCACCTTGGCGGGGCCTTGCGCGGTCCGGACGCTCCCCCTCACGGTCATCTTCTGCCCGAAGACGGTCCCTTCTCCCCGCAGCGCCGTGCCGCCGCCGCTCCCGGCCTCCGGTTCCCCGCGAAGCGTCCCGGTAAACGACACGTCCCCGCGCACTTCGCCGCCGATCCGGGTCCCGAAGGTCACCTCCTTGCTCTGCGCGCCGAACCCCGACAGGCGGAATCGGAAGGAGGAGAGATCCCAGCGCGTCTCGCGCCCGCGCTTGTCTTCGATCCGCAGCGACAGATCCGCGTCTTCGATGGCCACGGACTGCAGGACGACCCGCACGCTTTCCTTCTCCCCGGAAGAAGCGGGCGCCGGCCCGCCGGCGCCCGATCCCCGCTCCAGCCGGTCGAGGATGCCGGTGACCGAGGTCGTCCCGTCGGCGTATTTGTAGAAGCGGATCTGCGGCTTCTGGAGGATCAGGCGGGTGAATTCCGCTTTCCCGGAAAAGAGGGGCAGGATCGCCACTCTGGCCTCGGCCTTCGGAACCGAGAGGAGCGCCTCGGACGAGTGGCGCGGATCCCCGCCTACGGTCAGCCCGGCGATTCGCACGCCGACGCCGGGAAACAGCGAAAGGGAGAGGCCCGACAGCGCGATCTTGCGTCCCGTCTTCTGTTCCAGGACCGACACGATGCGCGGCCTGAACGAATCGAGCGGGACGAGCAGCGGAACCAGCACCACGGCCAGGGCCAGAACGAGCGCGATCACCCCCAGGACGATCGCCGCTTTGCGCATGATCCCCCTCCTATCCGAGCTTCGCCTTCAGGACCTCTTGGACCACCCGGGGGTTGGCCTTGCCCTTCGTCTGCTTCATGACCTGCCCCACGAAGAAGGAGAGCAGACCCGCCTTCCCGGCGCGGTAGCTTTCCACCTCCTTCGGGTTCGATCGGAGGATTCCGTCCACGATCGCTTCGAGCGCCGCAGCATCGGAGACCTGCGTCAGGCCCCTTTCGTCCCGCAGCTCCCGGACGGGCCTCCCCGTCTCGATCGCCGCCT
>CAYWOT010000003.1:0-20639 GCA_964459975.1 uncultured bacterium | reverse complement strand
TCTCGGGGGAGAGCGTCCCGGCGAGGATGGCCTCCTTCCACTGGATGCACTCGTTCGCGGTCGTTTTCGGGTTTCCTCCGAAGCGGGCCGCCGACGCCTCGAAGAAGTCGGCGAGCGCCCGGGACGAAGCCAGGAGCTCCGCGTCGTACCGGGGGATCCCGTACCGGGTAACGAGCCGGGCGGTCTTCTCCGCAGGAAGCTCCGGGATCGTCCCGCGCAGCTCCTCCACCCAGGCCGGGTCGACGTGGAGGGGCAGCAGGTCGGGGTCGGGGAAGTACCGGTAGTCGTGCGCCTCCTCTTTGCCGCGCATCGGGACGGTCGCGCCGCCGTCCGCGTCCCACAGTCGGGTCTCCTGGACGACCGCCCCGCCGTCGTCGAGCGTCTCGCTCTGGCGCCGGATCTCGTACTCGAGGCCCTTTTCCACGTTGCGGAACGAGTTCATGTTCTTGAGCTCCGTCTTGGTTCCGAACGTGGTCGCCCCCTTCGGCCGCACCGAGACGTTGGCGTCGCAGCGGAAGGATCCTTCCTCCATGTTCCCGTCGCAGACCTCGAGGTACACGAGAATGTCGCGCAGCCGCCGCAGGTACGCTCCGCCCTCCTCCGGAGTCCGGATGTCGGGTTCGGACACGATCTCCATCAAGGGAACGGAGCAGCGATTGAGGTCCGCGAGCGAGCTCTGCGCGCCGGCGAACGCGCCGGCGTGGACCAGCTTGCCCGCATCTTCCTCCAGGTGGATGCGCGTGATCCCGATCCTCCGGGAACCTTTGTCCGTCTCCACGACGACGTGGCCGGACACGGCGAGCGGCAGCTCATACTGGGAGATCTGGTACGCCTTGGGAAGGTCCGGGTAGAAGTAGTTCTTGCGGGCGAAGACGCTCGTCTCCCGCACCGTGCAGGAGGTGGCCAGCGCCGTCCGGACGGCGAATTCGACCACCCTCCGGTTCAGGACGGGGAGAACCCCCGGCATACCGGTGCAGACCGGGCAGGTATTCTCGTTGGGAGGCGCGCCGAACGCCGTCGAACAGGCGCAGAAGATCTTGCTCTCCGTCGCGAGCTGGGCGTGGACCTCCAAGCCGATGACCGCTTCATACTCCATCTGCGTCTTCCTGCCTTAGAGCGGCGCCACGCGCGGCAGCGGGATTTCCCGCTCGAGGGCCGCGGCCGCCGCGAAGAGCGCCTCCTCGTCGAAATGCCGCGCCACGACCTGCGCGCCGATGGGGAGCCCCTCGGGCGACATCCCGCACGGCACGGATATGCCGGGGATGCCGGCCAGGTTGCACGGAATCGTGTAGATGTCGGAAAGGTACATCGTCAGCGGATCGTCCGCCTTCTCGCCGATCCGGAACGCGGGCGTGGGAGACGTGGGGGTAAGGATCACGTCCACGCCCTGGAACGCCTCCGCGAAGTCCCTTCGCAGGAGCGTGCGGACCTTCTGGGCCTTCGCGTAGTACGCGTCGTAGTAGCCGGCCGACAGGGCATACGTCCCGATCATGATCCGGCGCTTGACTTCCGCTCCGAACCCCTCCGCACGCGTCCGCGACATCATCTCGATCAGCCCCTTCGTCCCGCTCGCGCGGTACCCGTAGCGCACGCCGTCGTACCGGGCGAGGTTGGAGGACGCCTCCGCGGGGGCGATGATGTAGTACGTCGCGACCGCGTACCCGGTGTGCGGAAGGGAGATCTCCACCATCCGCGCGCCGCGGGCCGTGAGCGCCGCGACCGCCCGCTCCACCCCCGCCCTGACGGCGTCCGAAAGGCCGTCCGCCAGGTACTCGCGGGGCAGCCCCACGCGCATCCCGTCCACCCCTCTTTGGGTCGCCGCCCGGTAGTCGGGCACCGGAAGGTCGACGGAGGTGGAGTCCCTCGGGTCGTGCCCCGCGATGACCCCGAGAAGCGCGGCCGCGTCCGGCACGGTTCTCGCGATCGGCCCGGCCTGGTCGAGCGACGACGCGAACGCGATCATCCCGTACCGGGAGACGCGGCCGTACGTCGGCTTCATTCCGACGACGCCGCAGAGAGAAGCGGGCTGGCGGATCGATCCGCCCGTGTCCGTCCCCACCCCCGCGCAGCACAGGCCGGCGGCGACGCAGGCCGCCGTTCCGCCGGAGGACCCCCCCGGGATCCGGTCGGTCGCCCACGGATTGTGCGCGGGCCCGAAGCAGGAGGTCTCCGTGGAAGAGCCCATCGCGAACTCGTCCATGTTCTGCTTCCCGATGAGCACCGCTCCGGCGGCCGCGATCTTCTCCGTGACGGCGGCGTCGTAGGGCGGGTCGAAGTCGGAAAGGATCCGGCTGCCGCAGGTGGTGCGGACCCCTTTCGTGCAGAAGATGTCCTTGAGGCCCAGCGGGACGCCGTGGAGCGGCCCCCGCACGAAGCCCCGGGCCAGCTCCTCGTCCCGGTCGCCCGCCTCGCGCAGCGCGCGTTCGGCGAGGACCGTGACGTAGCCGTTGATCACGGGGTTCAGCCGTTCGATCCGCGCCAGGAGCGCCCGGGTGAGGTCCCGGGAGGAGATCTCCTTCTCCCGGATCGCCCGCGCCGCGTCGAGGACGCTCCATTCGTGCAGGGGCCCACTGGTCATTGCGGTTCCCGTTCGTCCTCGATGATCCGCGGCACGCGGAAGAAGTCTCCTTCGCGGTCCGGGGCGTTCTTGAGGATCTCTTCCTTCTCCCCGAACGGCCGGGCGCGGTCCTCGCGGAGCGGGGTGCCCGTTTCGACGGCGTGGGCGGTGGGCGCGACGTCTGCGGTGTCCAGATCCTCGAGCTGCCGGATGTAGTCGAGGATGGAGCCGAGCTGCGCCTGCATCCGGTCCGCTTCCGACGAAGAAAGCGCGATGCGGGCGAGGCGCGCCACGCGCAGCACCTCCTCCCTGCGGATCGCCATCTTAAAACCCCCGGTTTCGTGAGACTTTTAATGTACCACAGGTTCGAACGGATTCGCAAAAGGGCGGCGTGTCTTGCCGTGGGCTAGAATGGGCGGATGGAGACCCGTCGATACTTCGCCACCACGAGCAAGGGCCTCGAGACCGTCCTGGCGGGGGAGATCCGGGCGCTGGGGGGGAGAAAGATCGCCGAGACGACCGGCGGAGTCTCCTTCGCAGGCGATCTGTGCCTCGGCTACCGCGCCAACCTGTGGCTTCGAACGGCCCATCGCGTG
Organism: uncultured bacterium; assembly: GCA_964459975.1. GTDB lineage: Bacteria > Desulfobacterota > Deferrimicrobia > Deferrimicrobiales > Deferrimicrobiaceae > CSP1-8. The sequence goes on along the minus strand of CAYWOT010000003.1, from coordinate 17,486 downwards.
CTTCTCCATCTGTCCCGCTTTTACGCCCCCGGCGCGGAAGCGCTCTACGAGGGGGTCAAGGCGGTTCCCTGGCCGGCGATCTTCCCCGTGCGGAAGACGATCGCCGTCGACGCCGTCGTGCGCGACTCCCGGATCGTCCACTCGGGGTTCGCCGCGCGGAAGGCCAAGGACGCGGTCGTGGACCGGTTCCGGGAAGACCGCGGCTCCCGCCCGGACGTGGACGTCCGCACCCCGGACGTGCGGATCCACGTCCGGATCGTGCGGGACGAGTGCATCGTCTCGCTGGACCTGTCCGGCGAAAGCCTCGCGCGGCGGGGATACCGGTCCGACCCGGAGACGGCGTCGCTCAAGGAGACGCTCGCCGCGGGGATGATCCTTCTTTCCGGGTGGGACGGGACGGTGCCGCTCGTCGATCCGATGTGCGGCGCCGGGACGATCCCGATCGAGGCGGCGCTTCTGGCCGCCGACGTCGCGCCGGGCCTCGGGCGACGCGTCTTCGCGTTCCAGCACCACCTGGACTTCGACCGCCGCCTGTGGGAAGCCGAGGTCGCCTTGGCGCGCGCGCGGAAAAAGCCCCGGACCGGCGCTCCCGTCGCCGGGATCGACCTCTCCGCCGCGGCCGTCCGCCACGCGCGAAGCAACGCGCGACGGGCGGGCGCGGCGGATCTCGCGTCCTTCCGGCTCGGGGACATCCGGGATTTTTCCCCGGGGGGGGAGGCGGGCATCCTCGTCTGCAACCCGCCGTACGGGGTCCGGATGCGGGGGGAGACGGCCGCGGAATCGCTCTACCGGGCGCTGGGAGAAGCCTTCAAGAAGCGATGCCGGGGGTGGACAGCGTACGTGCTCTCGGGAAACCCGGACGTCACACGCCATATCGGTCTCAAGGCGTCGCGAAAGTTCCCCCTGATGAACGGGCCCATCGACTGCCGGCTGCTCCGGTACGAGCTGTACTGACGGACGGCGACCGGACGACCGGTCGGAGTGCAACTTGGATCTCCCGCGCGTCCATGCGGCGGGGTATACTACGGAAACGGGTTCGCCGCGCGTGCTCGGCCGAACGCTGCGCCCGCAGAGGCCCCGGATGGGACGATCGGAATCGACCGAACGGAAGCGCACGAGGTGACGACTCCACCGAAACGTTTCCTCGGCACATCGCCACTCTTCCGGTTTCTCGGCGGGATCACCCTCGTGGCCCTCATCGGCCTCGTCGACTACGCCACGGGGGACGAGATCACCTTCGCGATCCTGTACCTGCTTCCCGTCGCCGGCGCGACGTGGCTCATGGGAAGGAGTGCGGGCGTCTTTTTCGCGGTGATCAGCGCGGTGTCCAGCCTCGGGGCGGACCTCTTCGCGGGCCACCGGTACTCCCATCCCGCGATTCCTTACTGGAACACGTTCGTCCGGTTCGGATTCTTTCTCACCGTCGTCGTCATTCTCTCGCGGCTGCAGGCCTCCTACGAGCGGGAGAAGGCCCTGTCCACGCACGACGCCCTGACGGGAGTGCTGAACGGAAGAGCGTTCCAGGAGCGGGCGGGCGCCGAGATCGAACGGGCGCGGCGGTACGGCCACCCGCTTACCGTGGCGTACATCGACCTGGACGATTTCAAGGCGGTCAACGACCGGTTCGGCCACAGCACCGGAAACACCGTTCTCCGCACGGTGGCGGATGCCGCGCGCAGGAACGTCCGCGCGACCGACACCGTGGCCCGCCTGGGAGGAGACGAGTTCGCCCTTCTGTTCCCGGAGACCGGGGGGGAATCGGCCGGAGCGACCCTCGCGAAGATCTCGTCCCTGATCTCCGCTTCTCTCGAGAAGGACGGCTGGCCGGTCGGTTTGAGCATCGGCGCCGTCACGTTCCGCACGCCGCCCGACTCGATCGACGAGATGCTCCACGACGCGGACGTGCTCATGTACGAGGCAAAGCGCGCCGGCAAGGGCCGGATCCGGCACCAAGTCCACGAACCTTGACGCAGGCCGGGACCCGGCGTCGGGCGGAGGGGGAAACGGCTGCGATGCGCCCGCGCGCGGGCCGGCCGAACGCGACCGGGAACGGGACGGGCGCAGGGCGCATCTTCCCAAGGCGACGGGCGCGCGGCGCAGAAGCCGACCGCCCGGGCGAACAGGGGGCGGAACGAATTGGTCGGGATGCGCAAATGTGGACTGCTCGTGCTCGCCTTGTTCGCCGTGCCCGGGCTGGCGGCGCCTTCCCTCGCCGTCCGGGCGTTCCCCGCCGCTCCGGTCGGGACGCAAACCCGTTCCCAGCCGCACCTGCCCCGCCCGGACCACGTCATCGTCGTGATCGAAGAGAACAAGGACTATTCCCAGATCCTCGGAAACCCGGAAGCGCCCTACATCAATTCGCTCGCCCGGGAAGGCGCGCTTTTTACAAGCTCCTTCGGGGTCGAGCATCCCAGCCAGCCGAACTACCTCGTCCTGTTTTCGGGGTCGCCTCAGGGCGTCACCGACGATTCCTGCCCGCAGGAATGTTCCGGAGAAACGCTCGCCGGCGAGTTGTTTCGCGCCGGACGATCGTTCGGCAGCTATTCGGAAGCGATGCCCTCCGTCGGATACGCGGGGTGCAGGCACAAGGAGTACGCACGCAAACATAACCCATACGTGAACTGGCAGGGACGCGGCTTGTCCGCCTCGGGGAACATGCCCCTCGCTTCCTTTCCCGACGACTTCGCGCGCCTGCCCACGGTCTCTTTCGTCATTCCCGACATGGAACACGACATGCACGACGGAACGATCCGGGCCGCGGATACGTGGCTGTCCGCACATCTGGGGCCGTACGTGCGGTGGGCCGCGCTCCACAACAGCCTGCTGATTCTCACGTGGGACGAGGGGACGAGGATGGGCGACAACCGGATTCCCACGATCTTCGTCGGCCCGATGGTGCGGCGCGGCGTCTATGGCCGACGCATCGACCATTACGACGTCCTGCGGACCATCCTGGACATGTACGGCCTGCGACCGTTGGGCGGAAGCGGCGCGGGCACGCCGATCGTGGCAGTGTGGAAACCGCCGGCCCCTTCCCGGCACGCGGCCGAATGACGCGGATCGCCCGGGGGCCGTTCCCCGGGCGCACAGCGGCGTAAGGCCGGCTCCCCGAGCAGGCGGCGGCGCGGCGAAGGGCCCGGTCAGCTCCCTCGGGGCGGCGTGACGCGGAGCCTGCCGGCCAGGTCCTCGATGAACTGCCGCGCGACCCGGCCGCTGCGGTGCCCGCTCTCCAGCGCCCACCGCAGCGCCTCGACGTGCATGGCCGCGCGGGTCACCGGAAGCCCCAGGCGTTTCGCGTAGTGATCGACGATGGCGAGGTAGGTCTCCTGGTCGAAACGGGGGAACCCGAGCCGCAGACCGAACCGGTCGGCGAGGCCGAGTTTCTCCGAGACGGCCTCCTCGGGATGGATCTCTCCTTCGCCCGTGTTGTCCGACATCGCCTCCGGCATCAGGTGCCGGCGGTTGGAGGTCGCATAGATCCGGACGTTGTCCGGCCTCTCTTCGAGCCCGCCGTCGAGGAGCGTCTTCAGGAGCCGGTAGTCGTCTTCCCGTTCCCCGAAGGAAAGGTCGTCGCAGAACACGATGAATCGAAACGGGGCGCCCCGCAGGGCGCCCGCGACCGCGGGCAGGCTCGTCAGATCCCACCGCCTGACCTCCACGAGCCGAAGGCCGTCGGGGGCGAAGCGCCCGAGCAGCCCCTTGACGCAGGACGACTTCCCGTTCCCCCGCTCGCCCCACAGCAGGACGTTGTTGGAGGGGTGGCCGCCGACGAACTGGGCCGTGTTCCGCACCAGCGTTTCCTTGGCCTCGTCGACCCCCACGATGTCGTCGAGGTCCACGAGGTCCGGATGCGCGATCGGGGCGAGCCTGCCGGACGACCCCCACCTCTCCCATCGGAACGCCCAGTACCGTTCGAAGGTCGCCGGGTCGGGCGGCACGACCACCTCCCGGCCGTCCAGAAGCCGCTCCGCGCGGCCCATCACCCCTTCCAGACGCTCCATCAGACGTTCCCACCGTCGGTCAGCCATTCCGGTCCTCCGTTACGGATCGCGATGTCATCCAAGCTTGTTGCCCGCGCCGAAGCGGGCGGGCACCGCATCCGATCGAGGGGAAACGCTTCGTCGCGGGCGCCGGCGCGGCGTGGACGCGGGATCAGGATAGGAACGGGTCCTCTCCCGGCGAGATCTCGTCAAAAAGGCCTGCCAGATGCTGTTCGATCTCCTCGGAGCGGGGCGCCGCCTCCCTGCCGCCGTTGAGGTCCCGGAGATACGCGCCGCACACGGCGCACTGCTCCCGATGGGTCTCGAACGCCAGGGAAAGCGCCGGGGACAGCCTCCCCTGTCGGTAAGCCAAGAGAAGCGCCTCCGCCTTCTCCTTCTGTTCCTCGGCAGCCGCCGTCCGGTACTGGGCGATCTCCCGCCGGTATTCCTGCGCCTTCTCCAGGACGAACGACCGCAGCCGATCGCGGAACTCGTCGGGAATCTCGTCCAGCCGAACCTTCCCGCAGATGATCCGCGTCCGGTCGTACGTGTTGAGGAAGTTCTGGCAGGATTCGCACATCGCGATATGGGCTTCCAGGTCGTTCCGGAGGTGCTCCTCCATCGAGCCGTCGAGGTAGTCCGCGAGCAGATAGACCAGCTCCTTGCAGTTCATGGCGCCCCGCTCGTCTCTCCCTCCCGCAGGTACCGGGAGAGCTGCTCCCGCAGGTACAACCGGGCCCGGTGAAGGCGCGATTTCACCGCGGGGACCGTCAGACCCAGGATCTGCGCGGTCTCCTCGTTCGACAACCCTTCCACGTCGCTCAGGACGAAGACCACTCGGTACTTCTCCGAAAGATCCTCCGTGAATCTCCGAATCACGTCACCGAGCTCCTTGTCGAGCATCTTCCGCTCGACTTCCTTGCTCCAGTCCTCCACGGGCCTGGCGTGCATGCCGTCCTCCGTGAAGACCGGCATGAACTCCTCGATCGACACCGTTTCCTGCCGACGCTTCCCCCGAAGCCGCATCAGACACGCGTTCACGCAGATCCGGTAGATCCAGGAGTACAGCGCCGAGTTCCCCTTGAACGTGTGCGCCTTCCGGAACACCGTCAGGAACACGTCCTGCACCGCTTCCTCGGCGTCGCTCTCGTTCTTCAGAATCGAGATCGCCAGGCCGTAGACCTTGCCGTGAAACCGCTCGAACAGCGTCTCGAGCGCCTCAGGCGATCCTTCCCGAAGCTCCTCCAGAAGAACGTTATCGTCCAACAGCCGTTCGGCGGACATGCTCCGCTCCGAGTTAGATTCCGACCGGTAGGCCGGGTTTCGACCCAGGTATTCGGAAATCAACGAGTATCATGTTTTTCGCCGCCGGCGCAAGGCCCGCGGTCCCTCGGGCCCGTTTTCGCGCTTGGCCGCGGCCGGGATTTGCCTTACAATCGAACCAAACGCCGGCTCGCCCGGCATCGCGGAGACGTCGGTGAAAGTACACCGGAACGGCATCGTGCTCGCAATCCTGATGGCGACGGGGACGTTCACGTTCCTTCTCGCCATGGTCCGTCGGGAGCGGCGCGCGGCTTCCTTCCCCTACTCCCGTCCTCGAGGCGGGGACAGAGAGGGGGAATTCGAACTGTTCATCGGGTCTTAAAGGACCGTAAGCCCGCCGACCTATTCCTTCCCCAGGAACGCCAGCCACGCCCGCAGGTCGAGCGCCGTTTCCCGCTCCAGAATATCCGCCGTCACAGCCAGGTCCTTCTTCCGGTGGTGCTCCCGCAAGCGGCCCAGCATGCCGGTCGGTTCCCGCAATGGAAGAGAAGGAAGCGGTTCCGCCCCGCCGGGAACCGGAAAGAACCCCGACCGCATTCCGTCCAGCAGGCTCTCGACGAGGGGATAGAACGTCTCGAGCGAACGGATGCAGGATCCGCAACCGTCCAACCCGCGTGCGCCGTCTCCGGCGCGAAACGCGCACACCGCCTGGTCGACATCCCGCCGGATCGCTTCTCCGAGCACTCGTGCGCCCGCCAGTCCTTTGCGCAGAACATCGGCACGGGAACTCGTCGTCAGGCGCACTTCGGAGAGCCCGGACAGCGGCGAGGCCGCCATCTCCCGCTCCGATTCGATGGAAAGCTCCGCGCCGTCGACCTCGACGCGGGACACGACCCGTCCCGTGTCGGCGGCCCTGCGATACGCCGCTTCCATCAGATCCGCGAACGTTGCGCCGCCGGCGAGGTCGAACGACGCCGCGTCGCCGTCGATGATGACATCCATCTTCACCGCTCCCTCGTCGAATTCGCCCCCAGGGGAAGAGTCGAAGATAGGCCGGATCGGGCTCCTTCCGCAACGACTTTTCGGGATAGGCGCGAAAAGCGGGGGTGGCTCCTCCAAAAAAGGAGAAGGGCGAACCGATCCGCCCCGGTTCGCCCGCTTTCCGGCGATTTCATGGGCCGCGACCGCTAAGCCACCTTGCCCTCCCGCAGGTACCGGGAGAGCTGCTCCCGCAGGTACAACCGGGCCCGGTGAAGGCGCGATTTCACCGCGGGGACCGTCAGACCCAGGATCTGCGCGGTCTCCTCGTTCGACAACCCTTCCACGTCGCTCAGGACGAAGACCACTCGGTACTTCTCCGAAAGATCCTCCGTGAATCTCCGAATCACGTCACCGAGCTCCTTGTCGAGCATCTTCCGCTCGACTTCCTTGCTCCAGTCCTCCACGGGCCTGGCGTGCATGCCGTCCTCCGTGAAGACCGGCATGAACTCCTCGATCGACACCGTTTCCTGCCGACGCTTCCCCCGAAGCCGCATCAGACACGCGTTCACGCAGATCCGGTAGATCCAGGAGTACAGCGCCGAGTTCCCCTTGAACGTGTGCGCCTTCCGGAACACCGTCAGGAACACGTCCTGCACCGCTTCCTCGGCGTCGCTCTCGTTCTTCAGAATCGAGATCGCCAGGCCGTAGACCTTGCCGTGAAACCGCTCGAACAGCGTCTCGAGCGCCTCAGGCGATCCTTCCCGAAGCTCCTTCATCAACAACTCGTCGTCGGTCGACCGCTCGACCCGCCGCACAGGCGGGTACGCCGGAGACGCGCCGCGGTCGGCGTGCGCCGCGTTTCGATTGCTCCGGTACAACGTCATCCGTCGTTTGTGCGTGGCAGGTAGATTCGAAACGCGGTTCCGCTTCCGGGTCTGCTGAACATCCATATGTATCCTCCATTCTGCTTGACAATTCCGTACACCGCGGCGAGCCCGAGGCTGTTCCCGTCCTGAAGCGACCGGGAGAACGGTTCGAAGATCCCGGCCCCCGCATCTTCCGAGATCTCCGGGCCCGTGTCGTGGATCGAAAGCATCACGTACCGGCCGCGACGGACCGAGACGTTCTGCCGCACGAAAGGCTCGGAAAGCGTCACATTCGAGGTCGCGACGGTCAGGCATCCGCCGCCGGGCATATTCCGGCGCGCGCGTTCCGCGAGAATGGTCAGGATCTGGTCGAACTGGGAGGGATCGATCCGAATCCGTTCCCCCTGCGGTTCGAGGTCCGCGACCACTTCGATTCCCGGGCCGGCCGACTCGGAGAACCGTTCGACGAATCGGGAGACGGCGGCGTTCACATCGAGGGTCTGCGGCTTCCGGGTCTGCATCCGGCTGTAGGCGAGCAGCTGCCGCGTGATCGCCGCGATCCGCTCCCCGGCTTCCCGGATCGCCGCGATCTCGCCGCGTTCGCCGCGCTCGTCGTCGGGTCGCGACAGGAGGTACTGTGCGTATCCGAGAATGAGAAAGAGCTGCTGGTTTACCTGGCGCGCGACTCCCGCCGCAAGCCGGTTCGCGAGTTTCGGCGACGCGGGCCCGCCCGGATCATCCGCCGCCGGACGCCGGCCGCGGCCGTCCCGCCGGATGGCCACGTAATGGGAGAGTTCGCCAAGCATGTCGAGGAGCGGAATCACGTCGACCGCCCCACCGTCGGCGCCTCCTTCGAAAACCGAAAACGGTCGCGTGCCGGAGCCGTTTCGACGGATCAGCCGCCAGATCGCGCGGAACATCTGCGCGTCGCGTCCGCCGTCCGAGAGATCCGCGATGTTCTTTCCGATGACTTCGTACCGGCTGTACCCGGCGACCGCCTCGAAATTGGAGGCGACGGACAGCACGGTGCCTGCCGCATCGGCGACGAGGACCGTGTCGGAGCCCGCATTTCCGGCGGTTCCCCGCACCGCCTCGGCTTCCGGCACCTTCTCGATCCTCCGGTACAGACTCTTCTCCATGAAACATCCCTCGCTCAGGTTTCGGCGTTCCCGACTGCGTCGTACCGCTTCAACAGACACCGATCCGGAACAGACCGTTCCACCGCCTTGCCGTAGGACCGGCGATCGAGACGTATGCAGCGGCAGAGGCCTGGCACCGGAGCAAACCCCGTACCTGATCGCCGCTCGATCCAGGAAGACCGGGAAATTCGACAGTTAGGACGGAACCGGGCACGCGGGCCGAAAGGTCGGACCTATAATTTCTGTGAAAGGGTATAAGAACTATGAACGGGCGGACGGGACGTTCACCCGCCGCCAAAGATCAAAAACAGGAAGAATCCGATTCCCACGGAGAGGAGCCCGAGGAGAATAACCTCGAGAGACGGACTGCCCTTGCCCTTGACAACGCGTTGCGGATCGAGCGGTTCGCTGCGCCGATGGGCCCTGCGGCCTCCGACCCCATTCGAAACCGATCTCGCCATGACTCGCACCATCTGCCTTTCCTTACATTCCGCCTCGACCCTTCCGGGAGCTGACGCCTCTTCGTTTCGAACAATGCCGCCCGACAGCTCTTCGTTCCGACCCGAAAATCGGAAGTGTCACCGACCGCGAATTGTCCGTTCGTGCTTTCGGTTAAAGCAAGTCCGATGCCAGCAATCGTTCGCAAAAGGAATGGAAACAAAACGGGCAGTTACCGCAACCGGCGGAAACCGGGAAGCGAATCGCTCTTATAGATTTTGTGGTTTGAGAAAAAAAGTTGTGAACCGGAGCCGCGCCTCTAAAGGCCCTGCCTTCGCTTCCGGTAGCGGAACGTCTGGTGATTGATCCGGAGCAGATGGGCGGCCCGGGTCTCGTTGCCTCCGCAGAGTTTTAGGGCCTCGCCGATGTAATGTTTCTCCAGCCCCTCCTGCACGGCCCGGAGGTCGATCCCGCTTGCGGTGAGCGGGGGCAGGGCCGGGACCCCGGTTCCCGCTTCCGGCCCCGGATTTACGGCCTTGGCCTCAAGACGCAGGTCGCGCGCGGTCAACTCGGGCCCTTTGCCCACAAGGACGCCCCGCTCGACGTAATTTCGCAGTTCCCGGACGTTTCCTTCCCAGCGGAAATCCCGCAGCGCCTCCCGGGCCTCCGCCGAGAATCCGGTGAACGCCTTCCCCATCTTCCGGTTGAACTCCTTGAGAAAGCTGACGGCGATCGGAACGATGTCGTCGCGGCGGTCGTTTAAGGACGGGACCTCCACCTTGGCGACCGCAAGCCGGTAATAGAGGTCCTCCCGAAACTGCTTCTTCCGGATCAGCTCCTTGAGATCCTTGTTCGTCGCGGAGATGACGCGGGTGCGGACCCTGAGCTTTTTCGTCCCCCCCACCCGGTAGAATTCGCCCTCCTCGAGGAAGCGCAGGAGCTTGGACTGGGCCCGGAGGTCCATGTCGCCGATCTCGTCGAGAAAAAGCGTGCCGCTCTCCGCCTCCTCGACCAGCCCGCGCTTGCCCGAACTGCTCGCGCCCGTGAAGGCCCCCTTCTCGTAGCCGAACAGCTCGCTCTCGAACAACTCCATCGGAATGGCTGAGCAGTTCACGCTCACCAGCGGTCCGCCGGAGTGCGGGCTCCGGGAATGGATGTGACTGGCGATGAGCTCCTTGCCCGTGCCGGTCTCCCCGGTGATGAGGACCGCGGTGTCGGGGCTTTTCGCCAGGAGATCGACGAACTCCATCATGTCCTGAACGGCGTCGCTCTCCCCGATGAAGCAGGGGAGGTTTTCCCGAAGGTAGTCCTCTCGAAGTCCTCGGATCTCCCTTTTCAGCCGGACCGTCTCGAGGGCGTTGCGGATGCTCACTTCCAGGGCATCCATCTGAAGAGGCTTGACGACGTAGTCGTATGCCCCTTCCTTCATGGCCGCGACGACGCTGCGGACGTCTTCGTACGCCGTGATCATGATCACGGGCGCATCTGCGCAGGTGTTCCGCATGACCCGAAGGGCGTCGATCCCGCTCATGCCGGGAAGGCCGATGTCGAGCAGCACCAGGTCGGGAGCCAACGTCTTCATCCAGCCCAGGGCGGCTTCCGCGGAAGGGAAGCCGTGAAGGTCGTACTTGTCTCCCAGCACAAAGGAGATTCCGTCGCGGATGGTTCGCTCGTCGTCCACGACGCAAACCGAATACCGTTTCATCGCGGAAACCCTTCGTGTGCGGCGGGAAAGCGGATGACCCGGATCACAGCACCTCCCCGTGTCCGCGCGCGGATGCGGCTCGTTGCGACCCGGAAACGGAAATTTGCGCGCAACTCGTTCTCGGATTTCCCGATGCCCGACGCCAGGAAAGGATTCATCTCTCAAAAATTATAGTCCAACCGGCCGGACAACGCGAGGGGGCCGCGTTCAGAGCCGCTTTCGGTGGAAAAATACCGTCCCAGGGAAAAACCATAAAGGAAAGGGTTGACTCCCCAATTCGAAACCAAGACAATAACTCCTGATTTTCCTGGCAAGCAGGAGAGGCATGCCGAAAAGACGCGCTATCGTCGTCGCTTTCGCCGCACTATCCCTCGTCGGCTTTTATCGTTTCGCCCGCGCGCCGCACGCTTCGCCGGGGCGCGCCCTGACGCCGGCCGTCGGCGTATCTTCCAAGGAAATCCGCGGGATCGTGAAGCCCGGCGAAACCATGTCCGACATCTTCAAGCGATACGGCCTGAGCATCCAGGAACTGTTCTCCCTTCGCGAGGCTTCCGCGGAGGTTCACCGGCTCAAGGAAATTGCGGCGGGGCAGCCGTACAGTATCCGCGTGGACAGCGACAACAACGTCGTCTCCCTCACGTACCAGATCGACGATGAGGCGATGCTGCGCATCACGCGGGAATCGCCCGGGTTCCACGCGGAACGGGTCGAGATCCCGTACGAGACGAAGATCGGGGAGCTCGGGGGCACAATCGAGAACAACCTCTACGAAGCGCTGGGAAACGCCGCGGACTCGTCCCAGCTCGCGTACGCGCTGGCCGACATCTTCTCCTGGGACATCGACTTCGCCACCGACCTGCGCAAGGGCGACACGTTCAAGGTCGTGGTCGAGGAGGAGTGGCTGGGCGGCAGGTTCAGGCGGTACGGCACCATCCTCGCGGCCGAATTCACGAACGGCGGGACCACGTACCGCGCGTTCCGCTTTCGGGGCGCTAAGGGGCGCGTCGGCTACTTCGACGAACAGGGCCGGTCGCTCGCGCGTTCGTTTCTCAAGGCCCCGTTAAGCTACCGACGCATCAGCTCCGGGTTCTCCTACAACCGGGTGCACCCGATTCTCAAGATCCGCCGCCCACACCTGGGGATCGACTACGTCGCGCCCCGGGGAACGCCGGTTTCCGCGCTGGGCGACGGCGTCGTCCGGTTCGCCGCGTACAAGGGCCCCAACGGAAACCTCGTGATCATCCGGCATCCGAAGGGATATACCACCTACTACGGACACTTGAGCCGGATCCGAAAAGGGATCCGCCGCGGCGCCCGGGTCGCGCAGGGCGACGTGATCGGCTACGTCGGGGCCACCGGGATGGCGACCGGCCCCCACCTCGACTTTCGGATCCAGAAGGGGCGGCGCTTCATCAATCCGCTCCGCCTCGACGTCCCGCGCGGCGAGGCGATTCCGGCGCGCCTCCGCGCCGACTACGAACGGATCCGCCGTGAGCGGGGGCGCGAGCTCGCAGCGATCATGCTCGCCCCGTCGGCGCCGGGTACGGCTCCGGCGGCGCACGCGGTCGCGTCGGCCCGCTAAAGCCAAAGGCGGACTTGAAAGGCTCCGGCCGGCCAAAGCGCAAAGGCCGTCCGCCGGTCATGCCTCGAATTTGTATCCGGCGCCGTATACCGAGCGGATCCACTCCTCCTCGGAGCCGGCCTCCGCGAACTTTCTGCGCAGTTTCTTGACGTGGCTGTCGATGGTCCGGTCGCTGACGACGCGGCGGTCGGGGTAGATCCGGTCCATCAGCTGGCCGCGGGAGAAGATCCGGCCCGGGTGCGACGCCAGGATGTGCAGAAGCTGGAACTCCACGGCGGTAAGGGAAAGGTCGCAGCCGCCGAGAGTCGCGCGGAAGCGTTCGGGGTCGAGGACCAGGCCGCGGGCCGCCGGGTCGGGCCGCCCGCCGGCCCGACGCAGCACGGCCTTTACCCGCGCGACCACCTCGCGGGGGCTGAAAGGCTTGCAGATGTAGTCGTCGGCGCCCAGCTCCAGGCCGAGCAGGCGGTCGATCTCCTCCACTCGAGCGGTCACCATGATCACCGGTACGGCGGAAAACGTGCGGATCTCCTTCGCGATCTCCATGCCGTCCTTCCCCGGAAGCATCAGGTCGAGCAGCACGAGGGCGGGAGCGTGCTCCCGGACCCAGGGCACCGCATCCCGGCCGTCCCCGATGCAGTGCGTTGCGAATCCCGCCCGCGCCAGATAGTCCTTGAGCAGGGCGGCGAGCCTGGGCTCGTCTTCGACGACCAGAATCGTTTCGCCCGTTTCTCCTATCCGTTCCACGGAAGCTCCACCTTCACCCACAATCCGCCCGACGGGGAGGCCAGGGCCTCGATGGTCCCGCCGTGGGCCTCCACGATGTTCCGGCAGATCGCCAGGCCCAGCCCGACTCCTCCCGTGGACCGGCTGCGGGATCTCTCCACCCGGTAGAAGCGTTCGAAGAGCCTGGCGCGCTCCGCGTCGGGCACACCGGGGGCCGAATCCTCGAAATCGACCCGGACCCGGTCGCCGATGCGCCCGATCCGAACGCGAAGGCTTCCCCCGGCGTCGGTGTACCTCCGGGAATTCTCCAGCAGGTTGGCGAAGAGCTGGTGGAGCCGCTCCGCGTCGCCGAAGACGGGAACCTCCCGCCCCGGCGGCGAATCCAGGGCAAGGGCGATGCCGGCCTCCTCGAACTCCGGGCGGTACTGCTCCGCGGCGAGGCGCAGGACGGCGGCGAGGTCGACGCGGTCCTTTCGGTAGGTCAGGGCCCCCATGTCCGACAGGGACAGCTCGTAGAGATCGCTCACGATCCGTGTCAGCCGCATCACCTCGCCGTGCAGCGCGGCGACGGTCTTCGGGGTGATCTCCCGGACCCCGTCCTGTAACGCCTCGATCTCGCCCCGCAGGACCGACAAGGGCGTCCGCAGCTCGTGGGAAATGTCGGCGATCCATTGCCTGCGCGCCTGTTCGTTCTTTTCCAGGGTCAGGGCAAGGTCGTTGAAGTCCCGGGCGAGCCGGCCCAGTTCGTCGGACGACTCCACCGGGACGCGCGTGCCGTACTCCCCGGACGCAAGCCGATGGGTGGCCGCCGCCAGACCCCGGATGCGCCGGACCATCCGGCGCGCGAGGGGGACGGACAAAAGCGCCGCCAGAAGGACCATGCCGAGGGCGATCACCGCAAACGAGTGCCTCTGTTCCCTCACGAAGCGGGACTGGCGGATGTCGGCCAGGGCCGTCGGCGGCAGGAGCCCCAGGTAGCCGACCGTCCGGCCGCCGCTGCGCAGGGGTTTGAGCTCCGCCCTCTCGGCGAGCCCGGGCGGACCCAGGACCCGGTGCCGGTCGCGGTCGAGCAGCACGACCCGGCGCCCGAAGAACCCTCCCCGCGGCGGCGGCCCGGGACCGGGCCCCTCGCGCATCCGGCGGGCACCCCGACCCGGCCGGCCCTCCCGCCGGAAATCGCGCAGGCTCTCCGGCACGGATTCCAGGAGCATCCGCCGCCAGCGCGCCGGATCGTCCCGGACGAATCGCCACGAACCCTCTTGCGCGTACGCTTCCTCGAGGTTCCCGGCCAGGGCGTCGAGGCGGGCCAGGTCCACCGCGTGGACGTACCGGGAAAACCCCCGGTTGAAATTCCACCGCGTCACGAGGAACATCGCGACGACCACGGCGCTGACCGCGGCGAGCATGGTCAGGAATAGCTTGGTCTGGATGCGAAGACGCATCGTTCCTCCGCTGCATTTGCGCCCGGACCGGCACCGGCCCGACGCAAAAAGCCGCGCCGATAGAAGATCCCATAGCACAGGAAGACGGCGGAAAACCAGACGATGGGCCGGCGCGGCGCACATTTCCTCATTTCTTCCACATTTTCTTCACATTCTCCGGGTTTACTCGTGCATGACGACGGAAATCCACGTCGGGATCGGAAAGGAGATCGACATGAAGGCACCAGGAGCGAAAGTGCGGCAGGTTCTCGGAATCGCGGCCATCGTGGCCATGGTCCCTGCCTCCGGCTTGGCCTTTGGCGGGCCCGGACCGGGCGGCCGGGGATACGGCCCTCCGAAGGAGGCGGTCGACGCCTGCGCAGGCAGGAACGCCGGGGACGCCGTCCGGTTCAACGCGCCGTTCGGCGACAACGTGGCAGCGACGTGCCGGGAGATCCGGGGAACGCTCATCGCCGTACCGGACGAGCGTCCCTTCGGTCGCGGCATGGGCTGGGGCCCGGGACCGAGACACTCTCCCGAATGGGGCCCGCACGGCCGCGGCATGGCGAGGGGCGAATGGGGACGACGCTCGCCCGAGTGGGGTCCGTACGGCAGAGGAACGGGTTGGGGCCCCGGGCGCAGGTTCGAAGGGATCGCCCGCGCGCTCGACCTGACGCCGGCGCAGCAGGAGAAGATCCGGGGCATCGTCCGGGATGAACGGGAGAAGGCGCGGCCCCTGCGCGAGAAACTCGCCGACACCCGCCGCAAGATCCGGAACGCCGTTACGGCGGAACCGTTCGACGAAGCGGCCGTGCGGTCCTTGGCGGCGGAGCAGGCGGGGACGCGCGCCGACCTGCTCGTCTCCCGCGCCCGCATGCGCGAAAGCATCCGCGCGCTGCTCACCCCGGAACAGCGCCAGCGCGCGGACACCTTGCGCCGTTTTATGGAGGGACGCCGGCACCATCGGTGGATGTGACCTACACACGGCAAAGCCGGCGGACCGAGACGGCTGCCCGGGGTTACGCCCCGGGCGGCCGTCTCGCCGTTGCCGCATGATCGGGCAGGAACCCGCCCCCTAGAAGATCGGCGTGGGAACCTTTCCCCAACCGGTCTCCGCCGGCAGATCGCGAATCTCCCGCACCGCCGGCACGTGAAGGTCCACGTCCGCGTAGAAAAGCGGCACGCGCGTCGCGTCGATCCCGAACGGTCCCGGCCGGGCCGGCGTCTCCCCCGATGGCCCCACGCCGAGGAAAATCAGCCTCCGAGTCATGCCCTCCCCGCCGCCCCCCGCGTTGCCGTGCATCCCGTGGCCCCCTCCTTCCAGGTGCCGAAACGGATGGACGATCCAGTCCGAAATCATGGCGAACGTGTGCCGCCGTTTGTAGAGCCGCCATTTTCCGCCCGTGTCGGCGATCATCCCCTGCATTACGTAATTTACGGGCATGACGTACGCGAGAAACGGCCCCCGGTCCGCCGCAAGACGGGTCCGGACCTCCGGCAGGTCCAGGACGGATGCCATGCGGAGATCCATCATCTTCCGGTCGCCGGGAAGGATCGCCAGGGCGGTAACGGAGCCGTCGGACCAGAGGGGAAGGCGGGCGACGGTATAGGACCGAAGCGCAAAGGCGGCGCCCACCGTGCCCGCCCACAGGAGCAGGAGGAGCAACGCGGCCCGCACCCAGGAACTTCGGACCGGCAGGAGCTTCGCGAGGACGGCCTCCGCGCCCTTCGGCAGGAACATCCCGGTCCGCTCCATGTACCGCCGGTACTCGTCTCCGAACTCCGCCAGCATGCGCCGCTCCTCGTCTTTCGCGAGGAGGAAGTACAACATCGCCATGACGGCCCACAGCGCGATCACCAGGAACCGCGGCCAGAGGATGGAGAGCCCGATCCCCGCCATGCCCAGCCCGAGATACTGGGGATGCCGGACCCGGGAATACAACCCTCCGAGGGCGACCCCTTTCCGGGCGAACTTGTGGTAGTAGACCTGGCCCGCGCACAGAAGAAAGACGGCTCCTCCGAACACGAAGAAAACCGAGCCCGCCACGCGGACGACTTTCAGGAACGTATCGGGGGGCGAGACCATGTGAGGCAGAAAGAAGGCCGTCAGCCATCGTGTCGCCGGACTGCCGGCCAGCGAGAGAAGGAACGGGTTGAACGCGGCGTAGAAGAAGCCCGCGGCCGGGCTGATCATGATCAGGATCTCGAGCCCGATCACGAAATAGAGTACGATCGCCCCGCGCAGCACGAGTTTGGGGTTTCTCATCGGAGGAAACCGCTTCCCGCCGTGTAGGAAACGACCGAGGCGGCAAGGCGGCACGTTCCCCGGATCCATGAAACCCGCCCGCGCCGCACCGATGAAATCGCCGTGATGGTCTCCATCGTCAACCTCCTCGAGAACGGATCCTGCAACGAAGAACCGGACCACGCCGGATCTTATGCGTCCATGGTTTCCAGCTTGCCGTCCTTCAGGTGGTAAACGCGGTCGAAGCCCTCGATCATTCGCACATCGTGAGTCACGACGATTACCGCCGACCGATTTTCTTTCGCGATCTTCTTCAGCAAGTCCATGACGAGCCTCCCCCGGTCGGTGTCCAACGAGGCGGTCGGTTCATCGGCCAGGATGAGCTTCGCATTGTTGGCCAGGGCGCGGGCGATGGCCACGCGCTGCTGCTCGCCGCCGGAGAGAAGAGCCGGCAGGGAATCGGCACGGCTCGAAATTTCCATGTAATCCAATAGCTCCCTCACGCGGCCTTCGGCTTGCGCTCCTTTGATCCCCACCAGATTCAGGGAAAGCAGCACATTCTGTCTGGCCGTGAGGAAAGGGATCAGATTGTGGGATTGAAAAATAAAGCCGATCTTCTCCCGGCGGAGGCGGCGCATGTCGACGCCGGCCCCCCAACCGTTCTATTGAAATATGGTCTGCCCGTCAAAGACGATTCGACCGGCTGTAGGCTCCAGAATCAGGCTGACACACAACAGCAAGGTCGTTTTGCCGGAACCGCTCGGACCCAGAAGGGCCACCAACTCGCCCTGGGAAACCGACAACGTGATGTTCTGCAGGGCGCGAACTTCCAGATGCCCGGAGCCGAACACCTTGGACAACCCGTCAATGCTCAGAATTCCCATGTCTCACCCTGTCTGTTACTCACCCAGGGCCAGCGCAGGCTGGGTCTTGAGTGCATTCCATAGTCCCAGGAGGCTCGCGAGGACGGCGCCCACCACAGCCACCAGAAAGGTGATGACCTCGTCTCCGGTGACAAGAAGAACGAGCTTCGGAAACTTCGCGTACGTGCTTGTGATCAAGAGGAGCCCGAACAGGAACGCGCTGACGGTCAGGAGCAGGGACTGCTCCATGACCAGCCTGACGATTTCCCGGTCGGGCGCG
>CAYWOT010000002.1:0-29458 GCA_964459975.1 uncultured bacterium | reverse complement strand
TGAAAGCTGAAAGGTGAAAGCGGGAAAGCTCCCGGCGCTAGTTCATCCGCAGGTTCGTAGGGGCCGACGGGGTCTTCGCCGGGACGTTCCAGGAAAGGGGCGCCGCCATCTGCGAATCGACGCCGCCCACGGTCGCCTTGACCGTAAGGTAGACGATCGAGCCGCGCGGCATCGCCGCCGAGTCGACGCTGAAGGACCTCGACGTCGAGGTGCTCGAAGACCCGAGAGAGTGCAGATTGCTCAGGCTGGAACTGGACGACCAGTAGGCCTGGTACGTGACCGTCGCGCTACCGATCGAGGAGCCGTCCGTATACGTCGTCACGGCGTTCCACGAAAGCGTCTCCGCGCCGGCCGTGACCGCGGTCGCTGCGGCGACCAGCAGGAACGCGAACACGGCGGCGATCGTTTTGGTTCTCATCATCACCTCCTCGAACAGGTTTTACGAAACCAGCCTCCACAGGATCGGCTGCGAAAATTCCGATTTGGACCCGTCCATCCCGACGGCCCGGATCGAAAGGTAGCAGTTGTTGTCCGCCGGGACGAACGGCCGCAGACTCTCCAGGTCGAATTCCGTGGTCAGGGTCGGCACGGAGACCGTTCCGTCCGGCGAAAGGACGTCCGACACCGCCGCCACCTGGGCGACCGGCAGATCGTTGTCGGTGAAGTTTTCGTCCGCCCGCACGTAGAACTCGTAGTAGTCGAGATCGGTAATCGGATCGAGCGGCGTCGTATCATCGTAGGTCTGCGGCGGATCCCAGGCGAGGAGGGCAGCCTGTCCCGGCTCCGGCGCGACGGACGCCGCACCGTCGCCTCCGCCTCCTCCTCCACAGGCCGCGAGAAGCACGCTCCCCGCGAGGATCAACACCGACAACGTTCGCACAACGACGCGATTCATCGCATCCCCCTGCCGAAGTGGGCTTTGCCTTCCCAAGCCGTCCATCGCGCAGGGAGTGCTTCACAAGATGCGTGCCCGCGCGGCATCCTTGCGGACCAAGCGGAGAACGCCGTCTAACATATGGATTTTCCGAACAGAACAGCTCACCGTGATCCCCTGTCCGAAGACAGAGGTCTCCCCTCCCAGGGGCGGCCGTTGCCGATATCGTAATGTCGTTTCAGATCGGAAAGAATTTCGCGAAGGGGGGACGGTAGGGAAACGAACCAAGACGACGCGGCCCGGCTCCATCCGCGGCTTCGAGCGACACCTTCTCGCCGCCGGCCATTCTGCCGCGACGACCGCCCCGGCGTTCGGCTTCGGGAGAGTGCGCCCGCTCACGCGGCCCGCATCTCGCCGCGGACCTGCACTCGTGCAGCCGACGATTTCCTATTTCTTGTTTCCTTTTGTCATCCGTCCGTTACCGGGAGCGCCCGGCCCCTTGTTCGACACCCGCCACGACAGAGCCGCGGAAAGAGACGATCCCTCGCCGGTGGTCCGCACGGCTCTCGCGGCAAAGAATACCCGCTGGTTCCTCTCCATTCCCACAGCGTACGGATCGAAATCGCACGACGTTCCCGCAACCGACGACGCGATGGTTGCCAGCGACGCGGGGGAAAGAGCCGCATCCGTCGTCCAATACAACGTGTAGCGCACGCTTTGCGAATCGATCGGCGCACCGTTTGTATCCTTCGTTACCGGAGCCCAGGAAACCTCCCACGTCTCCTCCGATGGGGAGGTCGCCACGCTGGTAATCCCGAGGTCTTCGGGAGCCAACGGGACCACGGAGGTGGTTTGAGCGGAAGGAGGATTCCAGGCGACGGCATCGGAAAGGATCGACTCCTGCCCGGTGCCCAGCACGGTCTTCACCGCGAAATAGACGGTCTGGTAATCGGACATTCCTTCGGCCGTTGGATCGAACGAGACGGAACGTGTCGCGGTCGAATCAACCAGGACATGCTGCGAATCCGGCGCAAGCCACGGATCGCTCGACCAGTACACGGTGTACTCGACCGTCGTCCCCTCCTCAATCGGAGCCCCGGTCGTGTACGTTGTCGCTGCAGCCCAGGACACGACGTGCATGGTTTCCGCTCGAGCGAGATGCGTCCGTGCCAGTCCAACAAGAAGAATTCCGACGATCGCAATGCTTTTCGACTTCATGGTGACCCCGCCGGAATCAACTCAGGTCCCAGACGACCGGGACCATGAATGCCGATTTCAACCCGTCGACTCCCACCGCCCGGATTGAAACGTAATACCGTTTCCCCGGTTCGACGAACGGAAGAAGGTTCTCCATGGGAAATTCCGTGGTCAGGGTTCTTCTGAACGAATGTCCGTCGGGCGAACGGACTTCGCCGAACGATGGGACCTGCGCCACCGGAACATCGGCATCGCTGAAGTTCGTGTCGGTTCGAAGATAAAATTCGTAATAGCTGAGATCTCGCTGCGGATCCATCGCCGTTCCGTCCGCCGCAACCGTCGGAGGATTCCATTCCAGGACCGCGCCGGTCGCCGATGGGGAAAGGCCGTCGCCGCTTGCGGTTCCCGCTCCGCCACCCCCACATCCCGGGAAGATGATCATGAATCCGATCAGGGGCAAGAAAGCCCACGTGAGGCGGACCCGGGAACCGACCATCCTCGTCTCCCCTGCGCACGGCGGTTTCCGGCGAACGCCGCCGGCAGAGGAAGCGACTCACAAAATCCGTGCCCGCGATCGGTGAACGCGAATGCGTGGGCAGGGCTGTGGAGTCCCTTGATTCTGTTTGAAAAAAACCCGACACATCGTCTGGAGAGGGGAGAACGGTCGATCGAGGCCGACGGTCACGCTTTCATTGCCGACATCGTGATTTCAGGTTCGAAATACCGTGGAGACAGCGGAAAATCGCGAAACTCGGCCTTCCGTCCCCTCCGAAAGACCGTATCCCCGCTCTTCGAACACCGCCGTGCGGAGGAACGGGTCGCCGGAAACGCGAGGACCTTTGCGATCCGCTCAGCGGAGGAGCGGCGACGATACGCGGATGTCCGCCTCGATGGAGCCCGCTTCTCCCGATGGCCGCTCCGCCTCGACGACGACCCGCGTCACCGGCCCTTTCGGATCCCGGCCGTACGCCGCGCGGAAATCGTCGCACACGTTCCGCGATGCGCGGACCTCTTTGCCGCGCTCCTCGGCGCCGGCGAGAATGAAGACGGTCCGCTCCTCGCCCAACCGGTACATCGACCCCTCCGGAACGACGTTTCCGTACGCATAGGTCAGACGGATCCCGCTTGGGCCGAGTCCATGCCACAGTCCCCGGAAGAAGTTCGCCAGCCGCGTCTTCCAAGGCAACGAGACCGAATCCTTGCCGAACACGACCGTCACCGACAACGGGAAATGCGCCTCGTATCTCCGGTAGTCCCGTGAAGACCGGTTCGTCCCCGAGCAGGTCATGTCGACGGAGAGCGTCTCGTCGGGCCCCGGCGGCCCGGGCGTCTTCTTCTCCCATTCCACCGCCGTCCCCGGCGCGAGGACGATTCGAGCCTGGAAGACGCCGCCCGCCGCCTCGACCGCCCGTTCGGGAAGGGCGTTCCACCGACCCGGCGTGCTCTCCTCCCAACCGGCCGCGCGGACTGCGTCCCCTCCGGCCGCGCCGACGCCTACCGCACCGAGCAGCAGGAAGACCGCCCCAAGCGTCGCGCAGACGAACGCCGCTCTACGCGCCCCCATCGGTTTCTCTCTCCTCCGTTCGCCCGGAGATTTCCATCCCGGCGGCGCGCAGCCGCTCGGTGAACTCGTCCGCGGACGCGGCCGCGCGCGCGAAGTCGTCCGCGCGAAAGACGATCCGGACCCGGTGCTCCCCGTCCGGCATCGGATAGGAGCCGATCCGCACTTCCGGGTGCCGGGCCGTGATCTCCCGCATGATTCCGGCGTACGACGATTCGGGAGCGCGGCTGTACAGGATCACCCGCGAGACCCGCTTCCCTTTCACGAGCGGTCTCAGCCACGAGGCCATCTCGCGCACCAGGCTCGGAATCCCCGGAAGGACGGCCATCCGGGAAATGAAGAACCCCGGCGCCCCGCTCACGGGATTGGGAATGAGGACCGCCCCCGCGGGCGTCTGCGCCATGGTCATTCGCGCCTCGTTCATCCGGTCCCCGTAATACGCCTCGAGGATCGCCTTCGCTTCCGGGTGGACCACCAGCGGCGACCCGGCGACGGCCGCCACCGCCTCCCGGGTGATGTCGTCCGGCGTCGGCCCGATCCCGCCCGTCAGAATAAGGAGGTCGACGTCGGCGAGGTACCACCGAAGGTGGCGAACCACCGTCGGCACGTCGTCGGGAAGGATCGCGCACAGGGCAACCTCGGCCCCCCAGTCGTTCAGAACGGGAAGCAGAAACTCGATGTTGGCGTCCCGGACCTCGGACCGCAGGACCTCGTCGCCGAGAACCACGATGCCAACCCTTTTCGCCGCACGCCCCTTCACGTCAACCTCCCGCAAAACCGGTCCATTGTACTGGATGCGGAAGGGAAAATCATTGACAATGCGTCGCGCAAGCCGGTACCTTGGGTAGGCATTTCCCGTCATTCCAGGGGTATTCCGTGGACAAGACCGTCACCTACGCGTCCGCCGGGGTGAACATCGACGAGGGCGACCGGCTGGTTCGCCTCATCCGACCGATCGTACGCACTACCCACCGCACCGAAGTCCTGGGTGGTATCGGCGGTTTCGCCGGATTTTTCCGCTTTCCCTCGAGGAAATTCCGGAATCCCGTCCTGGTGGCCGGAACCGACGGCGTGGGGACGAAGGTCAAAGTGGCCGCCATGGCGGGCCGGCTGGGGACGGTGGGTATCGACTTGGTCGCGATGTGCGTCAACGACATCCTGGTCCACGGCGCCGAACCGCTCTTCTTCCTCGACTATTACGCCACGGGAAAGCTCTCCGCCCTCCAGGGAACCGAGATCGTCTCCGGGATCGCGGAGGGATGCCGCCAGGCCGGATGCGCGCTGCTCGGAGGGGAAACCGCCGAGATGCCTTCGGTGTACGCGCCGGGCGAATTCGACCTGGCCGGATTCGCGGTGGGCGCCGTGGAGCGAGCCCGGATCGTCGACGGGAGCGGCGCGCGCCCCGGGGATGCCCTGATCGGGCTTTTCTCGTCGGGCCTCCACAGCAATGGATACTCCCTCGCCCGGAAGATCGTCTTCGAGACCATGGGAAGGAAGGCCTCGTCGCGGATGCCGGAATGGGGAACGACGGCAGCCGAGGAACTTCTCCGCCCGACGAGGATCTACGTCCGGCCCGTGCTCTCGCTGGCGCGGACGATCCGAATCCGCGCCATGGCGCACATCACGGGCGGCGGAATGCCCGGAAACATCCCCCGGGCCCTTCCCCGGGGCCTGGAGGCCGTCGTGGTTCGGGGAAGCTGGCCGGAGCCCCCCGTGTTCCGGACGCTCGTCGCCGCCGCCCGGCTTCCCGAAGCCGAGGCGTTCCGCACGTTCAACATGGGAATCGGCATGGTTCTCGCTGTCCGGCCCGGGGACGCCGATCGGGCGCTCGGGCACTTTCGAAGATCGGGCGTCCCTGCGTCCCTGATCGGAGAGGTTCGAAAAGGAAAGCGGGCCCGGCCCGGGTTCCGCCTGACCGGAGGGGGGAGATGACGGACACGCCGCGGATCGCGGTTCTCGTTTCGGGCAGCGGCTCCAACCTTCAGGCGATTCTCGACGCGTCCGAGCGAGGGGAGATCCCCTGCCGCGTCGGAATGGTGATCAGCAACCGGGCCGACGCCTACGGTATCGTCCGGGCGAAGCGGCACGGCGTACCCGTCGAGATCGTCGACCACCGGGCCTTCCCGAGCCGCGAGACGTTCGACGCGAAGCTCGTCGAGATCGTCCGGGCAAGCGGGGCCGCGCTGGTCTGCCTCGCCGGCTTCATGCGCGTGCTCACCCCGGTGTTCGTCCGCGCGTTCGCGGGGCGAATCCTGAACATCCATCCCGCGCTCCTCCCGTCGTTCCCCGGGACCCACGGCCCCCGGCAGGCCCTCGCCTACGGCGCCCGTTTTTCGGGCTGCACCGTGCATTTCCTCGACGAAGGCGTAGACACGGGTCCCATCGTCGTCCAAGCCGTCGTCCCCGTCTACGATGACGATACCGAAGAGAGCCTCGCGGCGCGGATCCTCGTGCAGGAACACCGGATCTATCCGATGGCCATCCGCTTGTTCTTCGAGGGAAAGCTGGTTGTGGAGGGAAGGAAGGTGCGGGTCGCCGGAGAACCGAGGATCCCCGAGTTCCATCATCGGAATCCCGACGCCTGACGCGTTCCCGTCACTCCCACCGAAGAAGGACGCGGTAGCCCCAGTATTTCCAGCCTTCCACGAGAAAGAGCCTCGGAAGCCGGTGCCAGGCGCCCGGATGCCCCCAGTCCGACCGCACCGGGATCGCCGAAATCGTCACATCCGGCGGGAGCAGGCGGCGCAGGGCGAGGTACGCCCGAGGGAGGTGATAATCGGACGTGACGAGCACCACCTTCCGAAACCCCCGGGACTCGACCACGGCCTTGGCCGAAAACGCGTTTTCGAGCGTGTTCGCCGACCAGCCTTCGATGTGGATGCGCGCCAGGTCCTCCGGGCGAATGCCCCGCTCGTCCGGGAGGATCCTCGCCGGAGTCGTTGCGCTCCCGGCGCCGAGGATGAACAGTTCGCGCCCCGTTCCCCGCCGGAAGGCATGCAGTCCCGCCGCAATCCGGTTTTCGCCTCCGGCCAGAACCAGGATGGCGTCTGCCGGTCCGGCCGGCGGAGCCGCCTCCCGGCGGAACAGGACGTGCGGGCTCAAGCCCAGGACGCCCAGGGCAAGAGCAAGCGCCGCGATCCACGCGGCCTTCCGTCCCCCCCTTCGAGCCGGTTTCGGCAGCTTTGGGCCTTGCGTTTTTCCCATCATCCGTGGTAAAAATTGGAAGTTTTTGTGCCGGAGGAAGCCATGGCGAAGTGCTCGATCTGCGGCAAGGGGCCGCGATTCGGAAACAGCGTGTCCCACGCAAACAACCGGAACCGCAAGGTCTGGAACTCGAACGTCCAGCGCGTGAAGGCCGTTCGCAACGGCACCGTCCGCCGCGTTCCCGTCTGCACCCAGTGCATCCGGGCCGGAAAGGTCCAGAAGGCCGGCTGAGTCATGTAAGCGACGCGACCGCGTCGATCTCCACCAGCGCATCCGCCGGAAGCTTCGCCGCCTGAACGGTGGCGCGCGCCGGCGGATCCTCCGGGAAGAACGTCGCGTAGACCTGGTTCATCTTCCGAAAATCGGCCAGGTCGGCGAGGTATACGGTCGTCTTGACGACGGACGAAAGGGATGCCCCTCCGGCGTCGAGAACCGCGGCGAGGTTCCGCAGGACCCGCGCGGTCTGGGCCTCGATCCCCCCCTCGACCATCCTCCCCGTCGCGGGGTCCAGCGCCACCTGTCCGGAGCAGAACAGGAATCCTCCCGACCGGACGGCCTGTGAATACGGCCCGATTGCGGCGGGAGCGCCTTCCGTGAGCACCGGTGTTCGCATCGTCACCCCTTCCCCCTCTCCACGGAATAGACGTTCTTCACCTTTTCGATGGACTTGATCAGCGTCGCCAGGTGTTTTGCGTCGCTCACCGCGACGTCGAAGCTGCAGATGGCGCGCCTGTCCCGCGTGGTCATGACGACGGCGCGGCGGATGTCGACATCGCTCGCCGTAATGGTCCGCGAGATGTCGGCCAACAAACCCGGCTTGTCGGCGCAGACGACTTTGAGCTTCACGGGATGCACCGCCTTCGTGCCGGCTTCCCACGCCACTTCGATGGCCCGCGCGGGGTCGGTGTCGAGCGCTTTGGGGCAGTCCTTGGCGTGGATCGTCACGCCGCGGCCCCGCGTGATGAACCCGACGATCGGGTCGCCCGGGACGGGATGGCAGCAGTTCGCGAGGCGCACGAAGATGTCGTCCACCCCCTTCACGATCACCGCGCTGGGCCGCCGGGTAGTGACCCGCTTGATGAGGGCCTCCAGCCGCGACTCCTTGCTCTTCTCCTGCAGCTGGTCCGCCGGAACGAGGCGCCGAAGCAGCGGAACCATGGAGATTTTCCCGTAGCCGAGCGCCACGCAGTAGTCGTCCGCGCCCTTGAACCGGTTCTCCTCCAGCACCTCCACGAACTCCTTCGACTTCAGCGTCCTGTTGAAGGAGAGGGAATACTTGCGCAGCTCGCGCTCCAGGATCTGCCGTCCCAGGGCCAGGCTGTGCTCCTGCTGCTCCTGGCGGATGAACGCCCGGATCTTCGTGAGCGCACGGTTGGTCTTGGCGACCTTGAGCCAGTCCTTGCTCGGCTTGTGGGACGGGTTGGTGATGATCTCGACGACGTCGCCGTTCTTCAAGGACACCCGCAACGGCACCATCCTGCCGTTGACCTTCGCCCCCACGCACTGGTTCCCCACCTCGGTGTGGATGGCGTACGCGAAGTCGATCGGCGTCGCGCCCCGCGGAAGCTCCTTCACGTCGCCTCGCGGCGTGAACACGTACACTTCCTCCGGAAAGAGTTCCACCTTCACGGTATTCAGGAACTCCCGCGGGTCCTTCATCTCCTTCTGGAGCTCCAGGATCTGCCGTAGCCAGACGAACATCTGGTCGCCCTTCTCCGCGACCTCCTTCCCTTCCTTGTACCGCCAGTGCGCCGCGACTCCGTACTCGGCCAGTGCGTGCATCTCCTCCGTCCGGATCTGGATCTCCATCATCTCGGCGTTCGGGCCGAAGACGGTGGTATGAAGGGACTGGTAGAGGTTCGCCTTCGGCATCGCGATGTAATCCTTGAACCGGCCCGGCACAGGCCGCCACAGACTGTGAACGATTCCCAGAACCTCGTAACACTCCCGGATCGTCTTCGTGATGATCCGGAAGCCCATGAGATCGTAAACGTGGTCGAAGTCGATCCCCTGGCGCGCCATCTTGCTGAAGATGCCCGAGATGTGTTTGGAGCGCCCCGTCACCGCCGCGTCGAGGCCCCCCTGGCGGAGCTTCTCCTCCAGCAGCGAGGTCATCTTCCGGATGTGTTCCTCGCGCCCGCGCTTCCGCTCATCGGCGGCCCGGGCCAGATCGCGGAAATCGTCCGGGTGCAGGATCTCGAAGCATTTGTCCTCGAGCTCCATCTTCACCCGCGACATTCCGAGCCGGCTGGCGATGGGAGCGTAGATCTCCTGCGTCTCGTGAGCGATGGCGACCTGCCGGTCCCGGGACAGGTGACCGAGGGTCCGCATGTTGTGAAGCCGGTCGGCCAGCTTGACCAGAATCACGCGGATGTCCTTGCCCATCGCCAGGATCATCTTGCGCAGGGATTCGGCCTTCTGGTCGGCCACGTCGGAGATCACGACCCGGCTGATCTTGGTGACGCCGTCGACGAGCTGCGACACCGTGTCCCCGAAGAGGTCCCGGATCTCCTCGATGGTGGCGACCGTGTCCTCGACCGTGTCGTGCAGGAGGCCCGTTACGACCGTCTCTTCGTCCATGTTCCAGTCGGCGAGAATGAACGCGACGTTCAGCGGATGAATGAGATACGGCTCACCCGATTCCCGAAGCTGGCCGTGATGCACCTTCGCCGTGAATACGTACGCCTTGTAGACGAGGTCGATGTTGGCGGTCGGCCGCGTCGCCTGGACGCGGTCGACGATGTCGTTCAGGCGGAGCATCGGACGCTCCGCCGTCAGCGCTTGACCCGCACCTTCCCCCGGGCGATCTCCCGAAGGGCGACCACCGTCGGCTTGTCCCTCCGCTGCGACGTATCAATGGACGCTCCTTCGCCCCCGAGGAGCTGTTTGGCCCTCTTGGCCGCCACGACCGTCAGCTCGAAGTGGCTCGCCACCTGCCGCAGACAATCCTCAACCGTCACTCGCGCCATGGCTCTCCTTCCCCGGACCCGCTCAAGATTTTTTCCATTCGCGCGATCGACCGTTCCCGCCTCAGGCGGGTCGCCCGCACGATCCATTCCACCCGGGCCACGGTCGACTCGAGGTCGTCGTTCACCACGAGGTAATCGTAGGCGAGCAGGCCCCGCGCCTCGCCGGCCGCCGCCCGCAGGCGCGCCTTCATTTCCCCTGCGCTGTCTCTTCCCCTTCCCGTGAGCCGCTCCTCGAGCGTTCGCCAGTCCGGCGGAAAGAGCGCAACCCGCACCGCCGCGGGGATCTCCCGCCGGATCGCCCTTCCGCCTTGTTCGTCGATCTCGAGGACCGCGTCGTTTCCGCGGCGGAGGATCTCTTCGACCGCTTTCCGCGAAGTCCCGTACCGGTTCCCGTACACCGAGGCATACTCGAGGAATTCGTACGAATCTACCATTATATCAAACTTCTCGGAATCGATGAAATGATAGTCCTTCCCTTCGACCTCGCCCGCCTTCCGGCCACGGGTCGTGTACGACACCGACAGCTCCACCTTTTCCAGCCGTTCCACCAGGATCCGGCACACCGTGGTTTTCCCGGAGCCGGAGGGAGCCGATATGACGAACACGTCCCCGCGATCCATCGCTCACTCCACGTTCTGAATCTGTTCCCGGATCTTTTCCAGCTCGACCTTTGCGTCGACGACGCGCGCGGAGATGCCGGCGTGCGCCGACTTCGTCGACGCCGTGTTCAGCTCCCGGAACACCTCCTGGACGAGAAAGTCGAACCGTTTCCCCACCGCTTCGCCCGGTCCCGCGAGCAGCCCATCCAATCCGGCGAGGTGGGAGCGGAGCCGCTCGCACTCTTCCGAGATATCCAGCCGATCGACCAGATACGCCCCCTCCTGGTGGATCCGCGCCGGATCGATTCCCGCCTCCCCCGCGAGGGACTCGATCCGCTCGCGGAACCGGCTCCGGGCCAACTCCTTGTTCTCCCCCGCGAGAGCCGTGATCTCGTCCGCAAGCGCCCGGAGCGACCCGACCGACGTCCCGATCGCCGCGCGCATCCGCTCTCCTTCGTCCTTCCGCGATCCGGCGAGCATCGCAAGGCCCTCCCGGAGCGCACTCTCGGCCAACGACCAGAGCTCCGTCGCCGAGTCGTCGCCTTCCGAGGCGAACAGGATGATGTCGGGAATGCCGACCAGGTCCCGGAAACGCACCTCCCCGGGCAGCGAAAATTCCGCCTGAACGCTCCGTGCCTCCTCGAGAAACGACGACAGCAGCGAGCGGTTCACGCGGACTGCGGCTCCGGCCCTCCCCCAGTCACGGACGCCGAGAAACACGTCCACCTTTCCGCGCCGGAGCGATTGCCGGACGATCGTCCGGATGCGCGTCTCCCAGGAAAGGAACTTGCCGGGACACCGCACGTGGATATCGAGAAACCGGTGGTTGACGGATCGGATTTCCACGATCACCGAAACGTCTTCGCCGGACCGTTCGCCCCGCCCGAAGCCCGTCATGCTCATCCACATTTACGAAGCTCCTCTCCGTACCCGCCGGCTCCGCTCCCGAATCACCCTCCTCAGCTCCCCGAGAAACGACCGGATCACGGACGAGGCGATATCAGGGTACGTCCACGGCAGGGGCCTGTACTCCCCGTTCTCGAATACCAGGCTGAGGTCGGCGTAGACCCCGTCGCACAGATAGATCCGGTGCGCGTAGTTCTTGCCCGTCGCGAGAACGACGTTTTCCTCCGTCAGGAGTCCGGGGTCGATGTTGACGGTGCGCCGCCCGTTCCGGCTGAGCGCATTCTCGATCGCCCATGCGCCGAGCTTCGCCTGCACCAGTTCTTCCCGCGGTATGGGCCCGTCGGCCAGGAGAAACCGCCGGTACAGCGGCGCCCCCATCTCCCGCTCGTAATAGTCCGATCGATCGAACGGAAACTGCCCGCCGACGCTCTCCACCCCCCCGGCCCGTTCGGCGATCATGCGCGCGGCCCGGTCGAAATCCCTCTCCTCCCGGAAGAGCACCGAGAAGAGCAGGCCTGCGGGCGGCGCGGCCTTCCGCAGGCTCATCGGCGCGACGCATCCGCGTCGTCGCCGTCCGGCTCCGGCGCCCACTCCGCCGCGACGCCCTCGCGTTCCCGGACCTGGAGGGCGCGCGACAACTTCGCCGCCGTGATCGGCGCGGTGCCGACTTCGCCCACCACGACTCCCGCGGCGATGTTCGCGAGCAGGGCGGCATCCCGAAGCGGCGCTCCGGCGCCCATTCCCGCAGCCAGCGTTCCGATAACCGTGTCTCCGGCCCCGGTGACGTCGAAGACCTGCCGCGCCTGCGCCGGGATGTGGAAGAAGGACCGGCGGTTGCGCTCCACGAGACTCATCCCTTCCTCGCCCCGGGTGACCAGGATCGCTTGCGCCCCGGTCCGGCGAAGGAGCCTCTTTCCGCCCTCCCAGACCTCCAGGTCGCCCGGAAGCGGAGTCCCCAGCGCCGCTTCGGCCTCGGCCTTGTTCGGCGTCAGCACGGTGCACCCCCGATAGAACGCGAAATCGGCCTGCTTGGGGTCCACGGCGACGAAGACGCCCTTCTTCGCCGCGGCGGCGACGACCTCCGCCACGAGACCGCGGGAAAGGGCGCCCTTCCGATAGTCGGACAGGACCACGCCGTCGGCGCGCGACAGCGCGGCCAGGACACGGCTCTTGAGCAGGCTTCGCGCCCGGTCCGTCGGCTCTTCGTTCCGCTCCCGGTCGACCCGGACGACCTGCTGCTGGTGGGCGATCACGCGGGTCTTGACGGTCGTCGGCCTTGCCTTTTCCACGGCGAGCGCCGCGGTTCCGATTCCGTGTTTCCGCAGAAGGCGCGCAATCTCCCGCCCGGCCGGATCATCGCCCACGAGTCCGCCGATCTGCACCCGCCCCCCCAGGGACGCGATGTTCCACGCCACGTTGGCGGCGCCTCCCAGCGCCCGGGTCTCCCGCGTCACCGCAACGACGGGAACCGGAGCCTCGGGGGAGATCCGTCGCACGCTCCCCCAGATGTACTCGTCCATCATGACGTCCCCGACAACGAGAATCCGCCCCGCCCGAAACCGCCGGAGATACGAAAGCGCCCGGGCGACGAACCCGTCTTCATTCATAGGACGACGCTTCGTCGATGAGAAGAATGGGAATCCCGTCGTCGATCCGGTAGCTCAGGCGGCAGGCCGCACAGCGGAGCTCGGATTCCTCCGGAGTCAGCTGCAGGGGCCCCTTGCACTTGGGACAGGCCAGGATTTCGAGCAGCTCCTCGTCCATCATCTATCCTCCCTTCCAGTCGGGCAACAACTCGCCCACCAGCGTCCACGTACGGAACTTCCGGAATTTGGCGTAGATCCGAACGGGCACGTGGCGCGCGTCCCTCGTGATCCACATCCGCATGTCGCTTTTTTTCGCCGGCTTTCCCTCTCGCCGCAACACCGGCTCGACGACGACCGTCTCGACCTGCCTCGCACCCAACCGGACGCGCTCGTACCCCAGGGGCTTCGCCGTGACGTCCCAGACCTTCCGCCCGGCGTACATCGGCAACCCGCGCTCCTCCTCCGCCCCAATATTGCGCGTCCGAATGTAGTACGCCAGCGAAACGGGATCGTAGACGTCGGGAACGACGTCGACTCTCTTGCGGACCTTCCCGCTTTCGATGTACCGGTAGACGATCGTCCCTTGCTGTTGGTCGTAGATGGCGACGTCGTTTTTCTTCCCGACGCTCCGGAACTCCTGCCGGAGAGGCAGCAGGGTGCCGATGTCGAGATAATAGTCGATCCGTTCGTCGATCGGATAGATCAGGGACAGCAGGTCCGAGGTCCACGCCCGCACCCGAAGGTGGTACGCCTCGCGGGTCCCGAGCAGAACCCTCCCGAGGAACGAGAAGCGGGCATACCCCATGGTGATTCCGAGAAAGACGACCTTGTACGGCAGAACCTCCGCTCCCCGGGTCCAGAGCGGTCCCGTCTGTGGAAAGGTCGCCGCGGCCGGCAGCGGAGTGACGACCCCGGCGCCCGCCGGCCCCTGGCGTGCCGCCGCGGCCGCCTCGCTCCGCGGCTTCGCGCGAAGCCCCGTCGCGTCCCCCGCGGCACCCTTCTTCCCGGGCGCCGCCGCCGCAGGTTCTGCCGGGTGCTCCGGCTCCACCGCCGGCGCGGCGCCCGCCTCCTCTCCGCCCGCCGCCGTCCCGGCCGGTGCGACCGCGACCGATGCTCCCGGCGCCGCGGATGCGAGCGGCGCGACCGTTTCGGTCCGCTCGGGCGCCGCGGATGCCCCCGGCGTTCCGGGCGCGCGCGGCACAGCCGCACCTTCCTCTCGGGCGGAAGAAGACGGGGAAGCCGGGACCGGACCCGCGGGAACGCCCGCCTGCTCCCGCGCCTGCGCAGACGGAGCGGGCCGCGCAGCCGTTTCGGGCGCCGC
Source organism: uncultured bacterium (assembly GCA_964459975.1). Lineage (GTDB taxonomy): Bacteria > Desulfobacterota > Deferrimicrobia > Deferrimicrobiales > Deferrimicrobiaceae > CSP1-8. The sequence goes on along the minus strand of CAYWOT010000002.1, from coordinate 15,241 downwards.
AGGCGCCGTGGGCGGGGCCGGAACGGGTCCACCCCGTTCCTCCGGGGCCCGCGGGGCCTGGGCGGCGCCGCGGCTCGCCCGCGGGGCGGTTTCCGGGACCGCCTCGCGCGCCGGTCGGACACAGGCTCCCGCGAACAGAAACGCGAGGACCAGGACCGTCCCGCACACCGCCCGCCGCGCAGCACCGTCCCGAAAGGCGTACCCTCTCACGCGGCTAGCGCCCCGACAGGATCCACTCCGCGGCCTCCCGGATGCTGGGGAGGAACCGATCCGCCCTGATCCCACGCCGCCTTCCCTCCGCGCGTTCCGTTTTCCCGTATCCTGTTGCCACCAGGATGGTTTTCGCCCCCAGATTGCGGCCAAGCAACACGTCCGTCATTTTATCACCGACCACCCACATCGTATATGCGGCCCCTCCGCTCAGGGCCGCCAGAACCTTGTCCGGCATCCCCGTAGCCGGCTTCCGGCATCCGCACGCGATGCGGTACTCGGGCACCGTACCGTCGGGGTGGTGCGGGCAATACTCGACCGCCGCGAACTCGACGCCCTTCCTCCGGAACCGCTCCACGAACGCGGCGTGCACCGCGCGCATTTGTCTTTCCGTCACCTTTCCCTTCGCCACCCCCGCCTGGTTGGAGACGACCGCTAGAAGGTACCCCCCGGCGGACAGCCGCCGGAGCGCCTCGGTCGTCCCCGGAATTTCGCGGATCCCCCGGGGATCCGAAAGATACCCCGCCTCTTCGATCAGCGTGCCGTCCCGGTCGAGAAACACGATCCCGATCACCGCCGGCTCCCGTACGGATCCGGTTCTCCGGGCGGCCGGGTCTTCCACCGGCGATGGAGCCAAAGCCACTGGGCGGGATCCTCCCGGATCGCATTCTCCAGCTCCTCGTTGCATCGGCGCGTCAGCCGGAGCACCTCCTCCTCCCGCGGAGCGGCCGGGTCCATGGCAAGCGCGGGGCCGATCCACAGCACGTGGCGGAACTTCTCCGTCGGATCCCGGAAGAGGAACACCGGGTGGATATTCGCGCGCAGCGCGAGCGCCATCCGGGCTATGCCGTCCGTCGTGTACGCCTTCTTCGTGAAGAAGTCGACCAGCACCCCCTTGTGCCGGTCCACGTTTTGATCGATGAGGATCCCCACCCCGGTCCCCCGCCGGATCGTCCGCATCACCTCCTTCGCGGAGTCGGCCTTCCGGATCACCCGGTTCCCGTTCCACTCCCTCCGCTCCGTGACGATCCGGTCCCAGACCGCGTCCGCCAGAGGACGGACGATGAACGCCACGGGAGCGATCAGCGCACCGTAGGCGTGGGACGAGAGCTCCCAGTTTCCGAAGTGCCCCGTTGCCAACAGCGGACCGAGTCCCGTCTCGCGCCGGCTCCGCAGCAGATGGTCCACCCCCTCGACGCGGACGAACTTCTCCAGGTATCCGCGGTCCATCTTCGGAAAGTGCACGAATTCGGCCGCGGAGGTTCCCATTCGCACGTAGCTCAGCCGGATGATCCGCGAAGCCTCACGTTCCTCCATCTCCGGAAAGGCAATCCGCAGGTTGGTCCGCGCGACCTTCCGGTGTTTCCGGTCCGCCGCCCAGACAATACGCATCACCAGTTCGAACAGCGCCGCCCGGACGGGCAGCGGAATCCATACCGCAAACCGCAGAATTCCCCGGTAGACCGCTTCCCTCATCGCGCCCCCTGCACTTCGATCCGGTCCAGGACCAGCTCGGACAGACCGTTCCATCCCTCCAGGCACTCCACCCGCACCCGAAGCGCGGCGACGGCGAACGGCGGTTCCCCCGGAAGGCGGACCAGGTCCTTTTCGGTCGTCAGCACGGGCAGGCCGGCGGCGGCGGACCGGATCCGATCGAGATCGGACGGCTGATACGGGTGGTGATCCCGGAACCCGAAGAACCGTCCGACGCGAAACCCCGCAGCGACCAGGGACTCCTCGAACCGCTCGTTGCGCGAGATCCCGGAGAAGGCGATCACCACCTGCCCCGGCGCCGGAAGCGGCCTTTCCACGCCGCTCCAGGACACGAGCGCGCACGGGACAAGCCTGGTGAAGGCCACGGGCCTCCCTCGCGGAAACGGCACGGCCTCGGCCGCTCGCCGGCCGTCCTCCGCGGTCGCGCACCGCCCGACGATCAGGGCGTCCGCAAACCGGACGTGGCCCGGGGGCTCGCGGAGCGGACCCAAGGGGAGGGTCCTCCGGTTTCCCAACCCGTGGACGGCGTCGATCAGCACGATGTCGAGATTTCGCCGAAGCGCGAGATGCTGGAACCCGTCGTCCAGAAGAAAGGCGTCGATTTCCAGGGCCCGCAGGCACTCCGTCCCGGCGGCCAGCCGCGACTCGCCGACCAGGACCGGAACACCGGGCAAGGTCTGCGCCAGGAGGGACGGTTCGTCCCCGACCCGCTCCGCTTCGGTCATCCCGAGAAATCCGCCCGGACGTTCCCCTTCGCCCCCGGATGCCCAGACGACGCCCCGGGTCCGGCGGCCGTACCCCCGGCTCAAGACCGCGACCCGCAAGCCCCGCGCCTTGAGCCATGCGGCGATCCACTGCACGTGCGGAGTCTTTCCCGTTCCTCCCACGGCCAGGTTTCCTACGCTCACCACCGGTCGCGGCAGCGAGGACGACCCGAAGACCCCTGCGCGGAACAGGAACCGCCGGCACCGTGCGGCGGGGCCGATCACGGCCGCACCTCTCGGTGGAGGTTCATCTCCCGCAGGATCAGCGCCGCGTTTCTGGCGGTCGCGCCCCGAAGCCCCGTAAGCAGCCGACGCCCCCGCTCGCCGATCGCCGCGAAGGGCCCCGGGTCCGCCGCCCAACCGGCCAACACCCCCCGCAGCCCTGCCGCGTCGCGCACGGCGACGATCGCGTCGCCGGCTCGGAACCGTTCCGCGATGTCCTGGAAGTTCTCCATGTGCGGTCCCACCACGACCGGAGTCCCGAACAGGGCCGGCTCGAGGACGTTGTGTCCCCCCTTCGGGACGAGGCTTCCTCCCACGAAGGCAAGGTCCGCGGCGGCGTACGCGTCCGACAGCTCGCCCACGGTATCGAGGACGACGACCGGCGCCGAACTTCCGCTTCCGGGCGGGAAACCGGTCCTCCTCGCCGCCTCCCATCCGAGGCGCGAGCACAGCTCTGTCACCGAATCGCACCTCTCGGGGTGCCGCGGGGCCAGAAGAAGCCGGATCGACCGGTCTTGCGCCCGCGCACAGGCGAACGCGGCCAGCACCACCTCCTCCTCGCCATCGTGCGTGGAGCCGGCGACGACCCACCGCGCCCCCTCCGCCCGTTCGTCGCGCATCCAGGCGAGCAGCGCCGACGGGTCTTTGCCCCGCGGCGACACGTCGAACTTCATGTTTCCGGTCACCGCGACCTTTTGGGGATCGGCGCCGAGGGCCACGATCCGCCCCGCATCGTCTTCGGTCTGAACCGCGACGGCGGACAGGCAGGCGAGCACGCGGGAGAAAAACGCCTTCGCCCTTCCGTAGCGTCGAAAGGAGCGCGTCGAGACTCTCCCGTTCACGATCACGGCCGGAATTCCCCTCGCACGGCACTCCGCCAGAAAGTTCGGCCAGATCTCCGTTTCGAGCAGGACGACCACGTCCGGAGCGACCCGGTCGAGGAATCGGCCGGCCACGAGCGGGAGGTCGAACGGGAAGAAAAAGGTCCCCTCGATGCGCTCCCCGAACGCGGTCCGCGCCACCTCCTGCCCCGTCAGCGTCACGGTGGAGACGAAGATTTCGGGCCGTGGCGTCTCTTCTCCAAGGGCGCGCACGAGAGAGACGGCGGAAAGCGTCTCCCCCACCGAGACCGCGTGAAGCCAGATCCGCGCCCGGTCTCCCCGGACCCCGACGGCGCGCGCAAGGCCCGCTCCGAGGCGCTGCGGGAAATTTCCTCTCCGCTTGGCCGACAGCGCCACCCAGGGGATCCAGGCGGGGCACAGCACGACCAGGGCGCCTTTCAAGGCCAGATTGTACAGGAGGTGCGCCCGGCCGCCCGGAATGAACCGAGACCGGTTCGCTTCAGGAGGTTCCGCGACGAGCTGCGGCACCGCTCTTCCTCTCCTCGAACTGTTTCAGGTAGAAGGAACGGTATCGCGTCTCCGTCGCGAGCAGTTCCTCGTGCCGGCCCTTCTCCACGATCCGCCCTTCCTCGATCACCAGGATCGTATCGGCGTTCCGGACCGTGGAGAGCCGATGAGCGATCACGAAGGTCGTCCGCCCCCGCATCAGGTGTTCGAGCGCCTTCTGGACGACGCTTTCCGATTCCGAGTCGAGCGCCGAGGTCGCCTCGTCGAGGATCAGGATCGGAGCGTCCTTCAACAGTGCGCGCGCGATCGCCACCCGCTGCCGTTCGCCTCCCGACAGCTTCAGACCCTGCTCCCCCACGACGGTGTCGTATCCCTCCGGCAGCCGCGCGATAAAGTTGTGCGCGTTCGCCCTTCGCGCCGCCTCCTCGACCCTCTCCTGCGCGGTGTCCGGCATTCCGTACGCGATGTTGCTGCGCACGGTGTCGTTGAACAGGATGGTGTGCTGCGCGACGATCCCGATCTGCGAGCGCAACGACGCGAGGGAAACCGTGCGGATGTCCGTCCCGTCGATCCGGATCGCACCGCGCTCCGGATCGTAGAACCGGGGAAGAAGGTCCATCAGGGTCGTTTTTCCGGCGCCGCTCGAGCCGACGACGGCCACCATCGTTCCGAGGGGCACGTCGAACGTTACGTCCTTCAGGATGGACTCGCCACCCTCCGCATACCGGAAATCCACGTGATCGAACTCGATGCCGCCGGTGATCCGGGGCAGTGCCGGGGCCTCGGGCGTTTCGTCCACGTCCGGCAGCGTGTCGAGAACCTCGAACACCCGGCCGGCCGCCGCGATCCCCTGCTGGATCACGTTGTTGATCTGGGAGAGGCGCTTGACCGGCTCGTAGAGCATGAAGAGCGCCGTCATGAACGAGAAGAAGTTTCCGGGCGTGCTGTGCCCGTTCACAACGCTGTACCCGCCGTAGAAGATGACCGCGGCCGCCCCCACCCCCGCGAACATCTCCGAGAGCGGAGAGGTGATCGCCTGGACCTTCACGACCTTCATGCTCAGCCGGAACAGGTCCGCGTTGCGGCTGGCGAAACGGTCGACCTCGTACTCCTCGGCACCGAACGACTTGACCAGCTTGGCGCCGCTGATCGTCTCCTGCAGATGGGACGCCAGGCCCCCGGTGACCTCCTGGGTCCGGACGCTCGTCCGTCGCAGTTTCCGGCCGAACCGGGTGATGGGCCAGACGGCGAGCGGGAATGCGATCAGCGCCACAAGCGCAAGCCTCCAGTCCCGGTACACGATCACGCCCACGAGGAACAGCGCCGAGAAGACGTCCTTGATGAGGCCCGTGACCGCCTGGGTCACGGCCCCCTGCATCAGCCCGACGTCGTTCGTCACCCGGGACAGGAGGACGCCGGTGGGGTGCTTCATGTAAAAGGAGAGGGACAGGGATTGCATGTGCCGGTACAGATGGTCCCGGATGTCCCGGATGACCCGCTGGCCGACGCCCCTCATCAGGTAGACCTGAGCGAACTCGAAGATGCCTTTGAGCAGGTAGACCCCCAGGACGAGAAGCGGAATGACCGCGAGCCGTCCTGCGTCCTTGTTGATGAAGATGTCGTCGAGCGCGGGCTTGACGAGAAACGCGATCGCGCCGCGGAACGACGAGACGACGATCATGAACCCCATCGCGACGGCCAGCCGCGCCGCGTAGGGACGGACATATTCCAGCATCCGCCGGTAGACCGTCATCCCCAAACTCCGCCCGTCTCCGCCGCGAGCATCTCCACCACCGCCTCGGACGGGCCCGACCCGGCCAGCGTGTTCCGCAGCGCGCGGCACGTCGCCGCCGCCTCCTCGCGCAGCGTCTCGTTCGACAGAAACCGCCCGAGCTCCCGCGCCATCGATTCGGGCCGGCAGTCGTCCTGGATCAGCTCGGGAAGAAATCGCCGCCCCGCCACGATGTTGGGAAGGCCGATGCACGACACCCTGGCGAGGCGCCTGCCGACCCGGTAGGTCAGGGCGGACATCCGGTAGACGATCACCGCCGGAACGCCGAGCAGCGCCAGTTCGAGCGTCGCCGTCCCGGACGCGGCAAGCGCCGCCGTCATTCCCCGGTAGAGAAGGAGCCGCTCGTCCTCGACCACGGTCACGGGGAGCCCGCACCCCGCCAGACCCTCGTCGACCGCCGCTCGGAGCGTCGGCACGGCGAGCGGCACGGCGAAGTGAACGTCGGGGAAACGTTCCGCCACCGCGCACGCCGCGGCGACCATTGCCGGAAGATGCCGCCGCACTTCCCCCGTGCGGCTCCCGGGCAGAAGCCCCACGACCCGCCTGCCCTCCGGAATCCCGAACCGGGCCGGATCCGCCGGGCGCGCAAAATACGCGGCCAGCTCCTCCAGCAGGGGATGCCCCGCGAACCGTACGTTCACGCCCTGCCGTTTCAGGGCCGGTTCCTCGAACGGAAACGGGACCACGACGCCGCGTGTGAACCGGGCGAGCTGCCGGGCCCTCGCCGGCCTCCAGGCCCACAGCTGCGGCGGAATGTAGTAGATCACCGGAACTCCCCGGGCGTTGGCCTTCTTTCCGACCCGGAAGTTGAAGTCGGGAAAATCGACCAGGAGAAGAGCCCCGACGTCGGGCCGGGTCGCCCGGCGCACGGCGGCGCGGAGCGCCCTCACGACCGCCGGGAGGTGCCGGACGACTTCGGTCAGGCCCACGACGGAAATGTCGGAGTATTCCATAAGGAGCCGGACCCCTTCCCCAGCCAGCCGGGGGCCGCCGATTCCCTCGACCTGCGCCCGGGGAAATCGCCGGCGGAACGCCCGGGCGACCCGTGCCGCGTACGTCTCTCCGGACGGCTCCCCGCAGAGGATGACCAATGTCTTTGCGACCGATGTCAACGGCTTCTCATTTTCCGGAGAATCCGGAACGCCACTTCGAGCGCCGCCAGACCGTCGCCGCCCGAGACCCGCGGACGGCCACCCGTCCGCACGCAGTCCACGAAGGAACGGATCTCGTCCCGAAGCGCGTCTCCGCTCTCCGTCTCCAGACGCTCCCCCGTGATCTCCGGGAGCCCCTGTCCCGACCCGCGAGGCCAGGTCCTCCGGAAGATCTGGATGTGGTGCTCGACGAAATCCATGGATACGTACGCATCCTCCTGGAAGATCCGAATCTTCCGCTGCTTTCTCGCCGACACTCGGCTCGCCGTCACGTTCGCCACGCAGCCCCCGGCGAACGCCAGACGCGCATTCGCGATGTCGATGTTCGGCGAGACCACCGGGACTCCGACCGCTTGGATCCGGGAAACGGGCGATCGAACGAATGCCAGGATCAGGTCGATGTCGTGAATCATCAGGTCCAGGACGACGTCCACGTCCGACCCCCGCCCTCCGAACGGGCCCAGCCGATGGCACTCGATGAACCTGGGCTCCGTAAGCAAAGAAACCGCAGCGAGCACCGCCGGATTGAACCGTTCGAGGTGCCCGATCTGGAAGACGAGCCGGCGCGCCTCGGCCTCCCGGACCAGCGCCCGCCCTTCGCGAACGCTCGCCGCGATGGGCTTCTCCAGCAGCACGTGGACCCCGGCGCGCATCGCATCCATGGCCACGCCGAAATGAGCGGTCGTGGGCACGGCGACCGAAACCGCGTCGACGGTCCGCAGCAGGTCGCGCGTCCGGGCGACATACGACGTCGCGCACTCGTGCGCGACCGCCCTCCCCTTCTTTTCGTCGACGTCGCAGACCCCGGCCAGATCGACATCCGGAAGCGCCGCGAGCTTGCGCGCGTGCAGGCTTCCCAGGTATCCGACTCCGATGACCCCGACGCGCATCGCTCTTACCTCTGTACCCCCCGCTTGCTGCTCCGGACGAAGTCGAGCAGATGGCGGACCTCCGGCAGAGGCACCGTCTCCGCGTCGGCACGCGCGAGCGCCTCCTGAAGCGGATACCCCGAACGGAAGAGGATCCGGTAGACTTTCTTGAGCTCGGCGATCGTCTCCGCCGGGAAACGGTTCCGTTTGAGGCCTACCAGGTTCAGCCCGAAGAGCCCGCTTCCCTTCTGTCCGCGGCCGATGACCGCCGTCACGTAGGGCGGGACGTCGAGCGACAGGGCCGACAGCGCCCCGATGATCGAAAAGGCCCCGACGCGGACGAATTGATGAACGCCGACGAGCGCCCCGATGATCGCGCCGTCGCCGATCTCGACGTGCCCGGCAAGGTTCGCCGCGTTCGCCATGACCACGCGGTCGCCCACGCGGCAGTCGTGCGCCACGTGGCAATACGCCATGAGGAGCACGCGGTCTCCGACCCTCGTCACTCCCCCTCCTTCGCCGGTCCCCCGATGGACCGTCACGTATTCCCGGATCGTGCATCCCTCGCCGATCTCCACCCAGCTCTCCTCCCCGGCGTACTTGAGGTCCTGGGGTACCGCGCCGATCGACGCAAACGAGAAGATGCGGGAGCCCTTCCCCACGCGCACGTGCGATTCGACGATCGCGTGGGAACCGATCGTGCATCCGTCGCCCAGGGTTACGCGCCGTCCGACCACCGCATACGGCCCGACCTCCACGCCTTCCCCAAGGATCGCATCCGGGTCGATGATGGCGGTGGGATGAATCATTGTTCCGCTCCCGTGGTGCTCCCTTCCTCTGAGCGTTCGGCGATGCTGGCCGTGAGGTCGGCCTTCGCGACGAGCGCGCCGTCCACCAAGGCCTCGCCGTGAATCTTCCAGACCGGTCCCCGCTGCGCCAGCACGGTGCACTCCAGCCGGAGCTGGTCGCCGGGCACGACGGGACGGCGGAACTTGCAGTTTTCGATCCCGGCGAAGAACGCGATCCGCGATTCGTCTCCCATGCTCCGGAGTGCGAGGAACGCCCCGGCCTGTGCCATGGCCTCGACGATCAGCACGCCGGGCATGATGGGATACCCGGGAAAGTGGCCCGCGAAGAACGGCTCGTCGATGCTGACGTTCTTGATCGCAACCACCCGGCTGCCCGGATGGACCTCGAGAATTCGGTCCACGAGAAGAAACGGATACCGGTGCGGCAGCAAGCTCATGATCTCACGCGCCGTGATCATCGCACGTCCTCCCCCTCGGTTCTCGGTCTTCCTCAAGCCGTTTTACGCGCCGAAACAGCTCCGGCAGCTTCGGCAGCAGCGCCGCCATCCGGCGCCAGGTCGCATGCGGCATCGCCGGCGTCCCGGACCAGATCCGGGACTCCTCGGCGCGAAGCGAGCCGGGAACCCCGCATTGGGCGCCCAGCATGATCCCGTCGGCCACCTCGAGATGCCCGGCGAGCCCCGCCTGGCCCCCGATCATGACGCGGTTGCCGACCCGCACGCTCCCGGAGATTCCGGCCTGTGCGGCGATCACCGTATCGGCGCCGATGACCACGTTGTGCGCAACCTGGACGAGGTTGTCCACCTTCGTCCCCTTCCGGATCCGGGTGACGCCGAGCGTCGCCCGGTCGATGGTCGTATTGGCCCCGATCTCCACGTCATCTTCGATCTCGACGGTTCCGACCTGCGGGATCTTCCGGTACCCCTCGGGCGTCGGGACGAATCCGAACCCGTCGGCGCCGACGACACAGCCCGCATGCAGCACCACCCGCGACCCGATCCGGACGTCGTGGTAGACGACGACGTGCGGATAGAGCAGGCAGTCCGTTCCCAGCACCGCTCCGTTTCCGACGACCGCGCCCGGCAGGAGAACCGTGCGGTCTCCCACATCGGCGCCGTCCCCGATCGACACGAACGCCGAGACCGTCACGTCCCGCCCGAGGCGGGCGGACGGAGCCACCTCCGCCCGGCGGGAAACCCCGGGCGCGAAGGCCGCCGGCGGATGGAACGCCTCCACCGCGCGGGCAAACGCCAGATAGGGATTCTCGCTCAGGAGAAAGGCTGTGCGGGCCCCCGGGACGACTTCTCTCGCGATGATCGCGGACGCGTTCGAATCCCTCACGAACGCGGTGTATTTCGGATTGCTGAGGAAGGTGACCTGCCCCGGCCCCGCCTCCTCGATCGTCGCGATTCCCGAAACGACCCGGTCTCCGTCGCCCTGCACCCGGGCCCCGATCCGGGCGGCGAGGTCGGAAAGACGAAACTCATTTCCCGCCGGTCCCACCGGGCTTCTCCTTGTTCACGAGCGCCAGCACCTTCGCGGTGATATCGAGGGAGGGGTTGAAATGCACGACCCCGCCGGCGCGCTCGAGCAGCAGGTCGATCTTCTCGTCCGCCACCACCTTGTCCACTTGAGACTCGATGATCTTGAGCACGGCGCGTGTGAGCTCGCTCTGCCGGTTCTGCATCTCCTTCTCCGACGCGTCGGTGATCCGCCGGAGCTCCGCCACCTTGGCGGTCAACGCCTCCTCCTTTTCCCGCAGCTTCTGCTTCCCGAGAAGGATCTTCTGCTTGTCCAGCTCGTCTTTCATCTTCTGCGCCTCGGCCTTCACTGCGTCGACCTTCTTCTTGAGCTGTTCGTATCGCGCCTCCATCTGCTTCTTGGCGGCCTTTCCCGCCGCGGACTCGTTCAGCACCTTGTTGACGTCGATCACCGCGATTTTGATCCCCTGCGCCCGGACCGGGGCCGCGGCCACGACAGCCGCCGCGACCAGCGCCGCGAGGATCCCCGCAATCTTCCTCCGCATCAGCCTACCTCCTCGTTAGAATGCCGTGCCGATCGTGAATTCCGCCACTCGCTTCGCCTCGCCGGGGGCGGGGTTCAGGTTCCAACCCCACTCGAACCGCAGCGGCCCCATCGGCGAATACCAGCGGATGCCAATCCCCGCTGCATACTTTAGCCCCTCCCTCTTCCAGGGCCAATCCCCCTGCCCCCAGGTGTTGCCGGCGTCGAAAAAGACGACGCCCTTGAACCCGATATCGCCGTACAGGGGGAACACGTACTCGAGGTTCGTGATCAGTTCCTTCGTCCCGCCGATCCGTTCGCCCGTGTTCGGATCCGTCGGCGAAATCGTCCGGGCCTGGAAACCCCGGATCGAGTACGGGCCGCCCAGGAAAAACCGCTCGAAGATCGGGACCCGCCCCCCGACGGTGCTGATCACGTGGCCCCACTCGATATTCCCGGAGAGAACCGTCGACTTGGTCACGGGGATGTACTTCTTCGCGCTCAGGTAGTAACTCACGAAATTCGAGTCTCCCCCGAACGGCCCGCCCGCGAATTCCACCGTCGCCGACTCCACGGTCCCCCGCGAAGGATCGAGGTAATTGTCCGTGGTATTCCTCGTGAGGCTCCACGAGATGCTGCGGGTCTGCTGCACTCCCTTGCTGAACTCCTCCTTCAGGATCGGGGAAACGGCCGCTCCGAGGTCGAGAATCTCGACGTCGTCCAGCCGAAACGTCACGCTGGCAGTCGTGTTCCGGGTGAACGCGTACCCCATGCCGACCCGTCCCCCCACGGCCTTCCGCCGAAAGTCGATGTATTCCGTGTCCGTCTTGTAGGCGTTCAACAGGAGGCTGAAGTCGGTGTCAAAGAAGTAAGGGTCCCGAAAGTCCAGGCTGTACAGCGCCCTGCGGGCCCCCAGCTGGCCGTTGAGCGATACCTTCCAGGCCCGCCCGAGCAGGTTGTTCTCGCTCAGCTGGATGACGCCGAAGAGCTTGTCGATGGAGCTGAACCCCAGCCCTCCCGACAACGTCCCGGTCGGCCCCTCCTGGACCGCCACCGTGACGTTCATCTCGTGTCCCGTCTTCACGGGCTCCGTCTGGATCTTGACGTCCTTGAAGAACGACAGGCGACTCAGGTTCGCCTTGGATCTCTTGAGCGCGGTCGCGCTGTACGTCATGCCGTCCGCCACGTCCAGGTTGCGGCGCACCACGCGGTCCAGCGTCTTGGTGTTTCCCTCCACCTTGACCCTTCCGAACCGGAACTTGTCCCCCCGTTCCATCTTGTAGGTCACGTCCACGAGCGGATACCGCTCGCGCTTTTGGACGATCGGGGAGACCAGCGCCAGCGCGTACCCCTGGTCGTTGAGGAGCGTGGTCAGGGAAAGAAGGTCGGAGACCAGGACTTCCCGGTCGAAAACGTCGCCCCGCCGGAGCTTGACGGTCTTGTGGAGGGTCGACTCGGACATGCCGACCTCTCCCCGAAAGGCGACGTCGCCGACGCGGTACTGCCGACCCTCGAACACGTGGATCGTGACGATGAGCCCCTTGGGCCCTTTGGTAATCACGGGATCGGAGACCTTGGAGTCCATGAAGCCGTTGTTCTGGTAGAGGGCCGCGATCCGGTTGACATCCTGGTCGAGCACGTCCTTTTTGAACGTGCCGGAATCGGTGACGAACGAGAAGAACCCCTTTACGCCGGTTTCCATCACCTTTCGGATCGCCTTCGCGCTCAAATAGTGGTTGCCGGTGATCCGGATCGCCGTGATCTTGCCCCTTTCCCCCTCCTTCACGCGAAACGACACCGCGATGGACCCGTCCGCCTCCTTCTCGAAGGACGGCGTCACCGTCGCGTCGTAATACCCCTTGTTATGGTACACTTCGAGCATTTTCCGGGCCGATTGCTTGACCTGATCCTCCTGGAAGAGGCTCCGCTCCTTGACCGTAAGCGCAGCCTTGAGATCGGATGTCTCGACCTTGCTGTTGCCGCGGATCGTGATCGAAGAAACGATCGGCTTTTCGGTGACCAGCACGGTCAGGCGGTACCCGCCGGGAACCTCTTCCGCATCGATGTTCACGTCGGAGAAGTACCCCATGCGGTAGATCGCCTTCACATCCGCCCGGATCCGGGCGGGATCGAACTCCTCGCCCACGTGGGTCGACATGACGCCCCGAATCGCGTCCGGGCTCACGCGTTTCGCCCCTTCGACCCGGATCGCCACAACCGAAAAGCCGGCCGCCCGGGCCGCAGCCGGGAGAAGCATCGCGGAAAGCGCCAGGATGACCGCGATCGTCGAGACGCGCCCGCGGCCGGCCGTCAACGCACGATCCGCCCGTCGTCGATCTTCAGAACCCGGTGCATTCTCCCCGCCAGCTCCTCGTTGTGGGTGACGACCACGAGGGACAGCCCCTTGTTCCGGTTCAGGTGCGCGAGCAGGATCGCGACGTCCCGCGCGGTTTCCTTGTCCAGGTTCCCGGTGGGCTCGTCCGCCAGGAGGACGTCCGGGCCCATCGCGAGCGCGCGGCAGATGGCCACCCGCTGGAGTTCGCCTCCCGAAAGCTCCCCGATCCGGTGCCCGACCCTCGGAGACAGCCCCACCTCCCCGAGAAGAAGGTCCGCCCGCCGCCGCGCTTCGTCGCGGCCCATTCCGGCGATCAGGCACGGCAGCATCACGTTCTCTCGCGCGTCGAATTCGGGCAACAGGTGATGGGCTTGGAAGACGAATCCGATCGTCCGGTTCCGGAACCCGGCCAGCTCCGTCTCCGGCAGGACGGTCACGTCGCGGCCGTCGTAGAAGACGTTGCCCGAGGTGGCCCGGTCCAGCGTCCCCACGATCTGGAGCAGGGTCGTCTTCCCCGCGCCCGAGACCCCCACGATGCCGAGCATCTCTCCCCGGCCCAACGCAAGCGAGATCCCCTTCAGCACCTCGAGCGTTCCGCCCTTCTTCCGAAACTCCTTTCGGACGTTTTCCACCCGGAGGAACGGGACGCTACTCATACCGGATCGCCTCCGCCGGGTCGACGAGCGAGGCGCGCCGCGACGGGTACAGCGTGGCCAGGAAGCAGATCGCCATCGAGCTTACGCCGACCAGAACGAGGATCCCCCCCGACAGCGCGACCGGCAGCGTGGAAATGTAGTACACGTCGCTCGGGAGGTGGATGAACTGGTAGCGACGAAGCAGGAGACAGAGAACCACGCCCAGGATCATCCCCACCGAGGTTCCCGCGACCCCGATCAGGAGTCCCTCGAGCGCGAAGATCCTCCGGATCATCCCACGCGTCGCCCCCAGGGTCATGAGCACCGCGATGTCCTTGGTCTTCTCCATGACGACCATGATGAGCGTGCTGATGATGTTGAACGCCGCGACGAGAACGATCAGCACGAGGATGATGAACATCACCACCTTCTCCAGCTTGAGGGCGGAAAAGAGGTTCCGGTTACTCTGCATCCAGTCCTTCGCCCAATACGGGTATCCCAGCTTCTGGCGGATGCGGGCGGCGATGCGCCCCGCCTGGTAAACGTCGTGCACCTTCACCTCGATGCCGGTGGCCCTTCCCGCCATCCCCAGAAGCTTCCCCGCGTTCGCGAGGGACATGTAGGCGAAGGACGAGTCGTACTCGTACATCCCCGACGCGCAGAGGCCCGTCACGGAGAACTGCGCGAACCCGGGAAACGCCCCCATGGGCGTGATGTTTCCCCCGGGAACCAGGATTTCGACCGAATCCCCCGTGGTCACGCCGAGATTGGCGGCCAGTTCCTTCCCGAGGATCACCCCGCCCATGCCCGCCGCCGTCTTCCGGTCGAGATCGCCGATCGTTCCCTGCCGGATGTCCTGGGGCAGGCGCGTCACCTTCCCGATCGTGGCGACATCCACGCCGCGCAGGACCGCACCCGCGGAGCCGGTTTCGGACGAGATCATGACCGGGGAGAACACGTACGGGCTTGCGGCGGCCACGCCGTCCACCGCGGCGACCCGGCGAGCCAGTTCGAAGGGATCGGAGATGCTGCCCTCGAGGCTCGTCACGTGGATATGGGCGGTCGCCCCGAGGATCCGCTCCGTGAGCTCCTGCTCGAACCCGCTCATCACGGCGAGCACGATGATGAGCGCCGTCACGCCGACCGCCACCCCGGCGATCGAGATGGCCGTGATGATGGAGATGAACGCCTGCTTCCTCTTGGCCAGGAGGTATTTCAGGCCGATGAAGTATTCCACCGGAAGGGTCACCCTCTGCTACCCCTCCTTCCGCAACAGGGGGAACAGGATGACGTCCCGGATCGAGGCGGCGTCCGTGAACAGCATCACCAGGCGGTCGAACCCGATCCCTTCGCCCGCGCACGCCTCCACTGCCGGTTCGATGATCCTGCGCTCCTCGTCGCCGAACAGACCGCCCTCGCCGCCGTGAGGATTGAGAGCGCAGACGGCGATTCGCGGCGGCTCACCGTCCAGCCGGGTCAGCGCCCGGTCGAACAGACGGATCGCCGTGATGATACGTTCCTTGGTCAACAGGGCGGACACGTCGCGTATGGCCACGTGGCAGGTGACGTGAACCACCCGGAACCGCCCGGCGATCAACATCAGGCAG
>CAYWOT010000001.1:0-31674 GCA_964459975.1 uncultured bacterium | reverse complement strand
CGGTGGTCGCCGTATTTTCCGCGGTACGTTCCGAAAACGTTCCTCATCACGTCGGAGATTTCTCCGAGCGTCGCATACGATTTCACCGCGGCCACGATCGCCGGCATCACGTTGTCCGTTCCGCGGCACGCTTCCTCGAGATCCTTAAGCCGCTCCCGGACCGCCCGGCCGTCCCGCCTTTTCCGAAGGGCCGCGAGCCGACGGCGCTGGCCCTTCTCGATCCTCGGATCGACGCGGAGCAGCTTCCGGGCCTGCGGCTCCGCCCCCGCGAACCGGTTCATGCCGACGATGATCCGGTCCTTCCGCTCGACCTCCTGCTGGTACCGGAACGCCGCCTCCTGGATCTCCTTCTGCACGTAGCCGCGGACGATCGCCTCGACCACCCCCCCCATCGCGTCGATCTTCCGGATGTACTCTTGCGCTTCGCGCTCGAGCCCGGACGTGAGCGCCTCCACGCAGTAGGAGCCGCCGAGCGGGTCGACGGTGTCCCCGACGCCGCTTTCGTGGGCGAGAATCTGCTGGGTGCGGAGGGCGATGCGCACCGAATCCTCGGTGGGAAGCGCGAGGGCCTCGTCGCGCGAGTTGGTGTGCAGGGACTGGGTGCCTCCGAGGACCGCGGCAAGCGCCTGGACCGTGACGCGCACCACGTTGTTGTCCGGCTGCTGGGCCGTCAGCGACGACCCGGCCGTCTGCGTGTGGAACCGGAGCATCCACGAGCGGGGGTCCTTCGCGCGGAACCGCCGCCGCATGATCCCCGCCCACAGCCGGCGGGCGGCGCGGAACTTGGCGACCTCCTCGAGAAAATCGTTGTGGGCGTTGAAGAAGAAGGCGAGGCGTGAGGCGAACGAATCCACCGACATCCCCGCGTCGATCGCCGCCTGCACGTACGCGATCCCGTTGGCCAGCGTGAACGCGATCTCCTGCGCGGCCGTCGAGCCGGCCTCGCGGATGTGGTACCCGGAAATGCTGATCGTGTTCCATCTCGGCACGCGGTCCCTGCAGAACGCGAAGATGTCGGTGATGATCCGCATGGACGGCGCCGGCGGATAGATGTACGTTCCCCGCGCGACGTATTCCTTGAGGATGTCGTTCTGGATCGTTCCGTTGAGCGCGGACGGATCGACCCCCTGCTGCTCTCCCACCGCGACGTACATGGCGAGAAGGATCGACGCCGTCGAGTTGATCGTCATCGAGGTGGACACGGTTCCGAGGGGGATTCCGTCGAAGAGCGCCTCCATGTCCTGAAGCGAGGCGATCGAGACGCCGACCTTTCCCACTTCCCCCGACGCCGCCGGATGGTCCGAATCGTATCCCATTTGGGTAGGCAGATCGAACGCGACGGACAGCCCCGTCTGTCCCTGGTCCAGGAGGTACCGGTACCGCCGGTTCGACTCCCGCGCGTCGCCGAATCCCGCGTACTGCCGCATCGTCCACAACCGGCCCCGGTACATCGTGGGCTGCACGCCGCGGGTGAAGGGGTATTGTCCCGGGAACCCCACGTCCCTCAGGTAGTCGAACTCCTCCAGGTCGAGCGGGGTATAGAGCCGCTCGACCGCCGCCCCGGAAGTGCTCTCGAACCGCTTGCAGCGCTCGGGCGCCTTCGCCGTCCCCGGCGAGAGGACCTCCCGCTCCCACCGCTCGCGGGCCGCCCGGATGCGGGGCGCCCCGGACCCCTTGCCTTTGGGTGCCGCCATGCCGATCCCCCTATTCCACCAGGAGCAGTTTCGCCCCCGCCTCGACGATGTCTCCTTCCTCGACGAAAATCTCCTTGACCCGGCCGGCCGCCGCGGCTTTGAGCTCGTTTTCCATCTTCATCGCTTCGACGACGATGAGCCCCTGCCCCGCCTGCACCTCCTCCCCTTCGCCGACCAGAAGCGTCACCACCTTCCCGGGCATGGGCGACGTGACGAGCGGCTTGCCGGCCGCGGCCTTGCCCCCGGCCCGCATCAGCGCCCGGCGCTGCTCGTTCATCAGCGAGAACCGGTAGCAGTCCCCGTCGATCAGCACCTCGTACTGGTCGTCCGCACCCTGCACGTCCGCCTCGAACGAGGCCGAGCCCGAGAGGATCGACCAGACGCTGTGCTGCACCCGGTGGGCGTCGACCTCGCGCTCGGCGCCGTCGCTCGTCACGCGGTAGCGGCCGACGGCGATCTCCTCGACGGTGATCCGGATTTCCCTGTCTCCGATCGTGGCGACGTAGTGCATGGCCCGCTCCTATCCGCTCTTCGGCATGCCGGGCCGCGCGGCGTACTTCCACGGCGAGAACGGCCGCGTCTCCCCCGGCTGGCGGGCCAGGGCGCGCCTCCTCTCATCGCGGAAGAGCTGGATGGCGGCCGCCGCCACGGCGACGTCGAGGTGGGGAAGCTCGCGCTTCGTCTCCTCGTGGAAGAAGACCCGGTCGATGAAGTTCGTGTCGAAGTCGCCGTCGAGGAAGCGCCGGTGGTTCATCACCCGGATGTGGAACGGGATCGTCGTCTTGACGCCCGTCACGACGTATTCGCCGAGGGCGCGCTTCATCCGCGCGACGGCCTCCGCCCTGTCCTTTCCCCAGGCGATCAGCTTCGAGATGATCGGGTCGTAGTGGATGGGTATCGCGAACCCCTCGAAGACGCCCGAGTCGTCGCGCACCCCGGGGCCGCCCGGTGTTCGCAGGGACGTGACGAGCCCGGGGCACGGCATGAAGTTGCGGTCGGGATCCTCCGCGTACACGCGGCATTCGATCGCGTGCCCGGTCTGCCTCACCTCTTCCTGGCGAAGGGCGAGCGGCTCCCCCGCCGCGATCCGGATCTGCGCCTTGACGATGTCGACCCCCGTGACCATCTCGGTGACCGGGTGCTCGACCTGGAGCCGCGTGTTCATCTCGAGAAAATAGAAATTTCGCCCCTTGTCGACGAGGAATTCGACCGTCCCGGCGCCCTCGTAGCGCACCGCCCGCGCGGCCTCGATCGCCACCTTCCCCATCGCCTCGCGCATTTCCGGAGTGACGATCACCGACGGCGACTCCTCGATCACCTTCTGGTGCCGGCGCTGGATCGAGCACTCCCGCTCCCCGAGGTGGACGTAGTGGCCGTGCCGGTCCCCGAGAATCTGGATCTCCACGTGGCGGGGATTCTCGATGTACTTCTCGATGTAGATCGAGTCGTCGCCGAAGGCGGACCGCGCTTCGGACTTCGCCATGCGCAGCGCGGACCGCAGGTCGCCCTCCGAGGTCACGAGGCGCAGCCCCTTCCCGCCGCCGCCCGCCGTGGCCTTGAGCATGAGGGGGAAGCCGACCGATTTCGCGAGCCGGGCCACCTCCTCCTCCGTGGCGATCGGCTCCACCGTCCCCGGAACCACCGGCACCCCCGCGGCCTGCACCGTCTTGCGCGCCAGCGTCTTCGACCCCATCGTCCGCATCGCGAAGGCGGAAGGCCCGATCAGCCGGATCCCCTCCGCCTCGCACCGGTCGGCGAAGGCCGGGTTCTCGGCGAGGAACCCGTAGCCCGGGTGGATCGCCTCGGCGCCGCTCCGCTTTGCGACGTCGACGATCCGGTCGATGACGAGGTACGACTCGGCGGCGGGCGGCGGGCCGACCGGGAATGCCTCGCCCGCGCAACGGACGTGGAGAGCGTGCCGGTCCACCTCGGAATAGACCGCCACCGTCCCGATGCCCATCTCCCGGCACGCCCGCTCCACGCGCACGGCGATCTCGCCCCGGTTCGCGATCAGGATTTTCCGGAACACGGGCGGCCTCCTCTTACAGCGGGATGTTGCCGTGCTTTCGCGGCGGGTTCGTGTCGCGCTTGTTCGACAGCATTTCCAGGGCCTTGATGACCTTGGGGCGGGTTTCCTGCGGCATGATGACCTCGTCGATGTAGCCGAGCTCGGCCGCCTTGTACGGGGAAGCAAACCGGGCCCGGTAGTCCGCGACGAGATCCGCCTTCGTCTTCTCCGGATCGTCGGACTTGACGAGTTCCTTGCGGAAGATGATGTTGACCGCCCCGTCGGGGCCCATGACGGCGATCTCGGCCGTCGGATACGCGAAGTTGACGTCGGCGCGGATGTGCTTGGACGCCATGACGTCGTAGGCTCCGCCGTACGCCTTGCGGGTGATGACGGTCACCTTCGGCACGGTGGCTTCCGCGAACGCGAACAGGAGCTTCGCCCCGTGCTTGATGATCCCCCCGTACTCCTGGCCGGTCCCCGGCAGGAAGCCCGGGACGTCGACGAACGTCAGCAGCGGAATGTTGAACGCGTCGCAGAACCGGACGAACCGCGCCCCCTTGATCGACGAGTTGATGTCGAGACAGCCGGCGAGGACGGCGGGCTGGTTGGCCGTGATCCCGACCGGACGCCCGTTCATGCGGCCGAAGCCGATCACGATGTTCTTCGCGTAATGCTCCTGGATCTCGAAGAAGTAGCCGTCGTCGACGACGACCCGGACGATGTCCCGGATGTCGTACGGCCTGGTCGGAACGGCGGGGACGATCTGGTTCAGGCCCGCGTCCAACCGGTCGGCGGGATCGTTGGTCACCACCACCGGCGGGTCCTCCATGTTGTTCTGGGGGATGAAGGAGAGGAGCTCGCGGATCAGGAACAGGCACTCCTTCTCGTCCTCGGCGGCGAAGTGCGCCACCCCGCTGCGCTCGTTGTGCGCCATCGCGCCGCCCAAGGCTTCCTTGGTGACCTCCTCGTGCGTCACGGTCTTGATCACGTCGGGGCCGGTCACGAACATGTACGAGGTGTTCTTCACCATCAGGATGAAATCGGTGATGGCCGGAGAGTAGACGGCGCCTCCCGCACACGGTCCCATGATGGCGGAGATCTGGGGCACGACCCCGGAGTAGATCGTGTTCCGCAGGAAGATGTCCGCGTACCCCGCCAGGCTTTGGACCCCCTCCTGGAACCGGGCCCCCCCGAATCGTTGAGCCCGATGACCGGCGCGCCGTTGCGCGCCGCGTGGTCCATCACCTTGCAGATCTTCCCGGCGTAGGTCTCGGAGAGGGACCCTCCGAAGACCGTGAAATCCTGGGCGAACAGATAGACGAGCCGGCCGTTGACCCGCCCGTATCCCGTGACGACTCCGTCTCCCAGGTACCGGTCCATCTCGAAATCCGTGCAGCGGTGCTGGACGAACCGGTCCAGTTCCACGAACGAATTCGGGTCGAGAAGAATCTCGATGCGCTCCCGCGCCGTCAGCTTCCCCTGGGCGTGCTGCGTCTCGACCCGCTTCTTCCCGCCCCCCTCCAGCGCCTGTTCGTTCTTCTTGCGCAGCTCGTCGAACAAATCCTGAAGAGACATCCTCCCCCCTCTCGAGTCGACGATGGAAGCGGTAATGGATCTTCATACCATCCCGCTGCAATCGGTGTCAACGATTGGAAATTCCTTGGGAAACCGCTCCCTCCTCCTCGAAGATCTTTCCGGGATTGAGAATGCCGTTGGGATCGAAGCAGCCTTTCAGCCGCTTCATGACCGAAACCCCCGAAGGCCCGACTTCCATCTCGAAGAAGGGGGCCTTGGCGATCCCCACCCCGTGCTCTCCCGAGATCGTCCCGCCGAAATCGATCGTCTTCCGGAACAGCTCGGCGACCGCGCCGTCGGCCCGCCGCCTCTCGCCCGCGTCCGTGCCCGAGATCATCAGGTTCACGTGGACGTTCCCGTCGCCCGCGTGGCCGAAGGTGACGATCCGAAGGCTCAGGCGGGACCCCAGGTCGACGAGGAACGACATCATGTCGGGAAGACGGCTCCGGGGGACGACGATGTCCTCGTTGATCTTGACCGGGTTCACCTTCCTGAGCGACGGCGAGATCGCCCGCCGCAGCGCCCACAAGCGCTCCCTTCCCGCCTCGTCCGCCGCCCGCCCGATCCCGATCGCCGCGCGCTCCCGGCAGGCCCGTTCGACGCGCCCCGCGTCCGCGGCGACCGACTGCGTCGATCCGTCCACCTCGATCAGCAGGGCGCACCCCGCCTCCTCCGGCAAAGCGAGTCCGCCGGTCTCCCGGACGCAGTCGACGGCGGTCCGGTCCATCAGCTCCAGCGCACACGGCGTGATCCGGTCCGCGATGATCCCCGCCACCGCCGCCGCCCCTTCGCGGGTAGTCCGGAAAAAGGAAAGAATCGTGGCCACCGTCTCGGGGAGGGGAATCAGCTTCAGCGTCGCCTGGGTGACGATTCCGAGCGTGCCCTCGGACCCGACCAGCAGCCGGGTGAGATCGTAGCCGACGACGCCCTTCCGGGTCGAGACGCCCGTCCGGACCAGCTCGCCCGTACCCAGCACCGCCTCGAGTCCCAGGACATAGTCCCGCGTGACCCCGTACTTGACCGCGCACATGCCCCCCGCGCACTCCGCGATGTTCCCGCCGATCGTGCAGAACGCGAGAGAACCGGGATCGGGAGGGTAGAACAGGCCGCGCTTCCGGGCCTCGTCCTTGAGGGTCCCCGTCACCACGCCCGGCTCGACGACCGCGAGCTGGTTCGCCTCGTCGAAGGACACGATGCGGGCGAGCCCGCGGGTCGAGAGAACGAGCCCCCCCCGCACCGGCACGGCGCCGCCGGAAAAACCCGACCCGGCGCCGCGGGGGAGCACGGGGAACCGGTGTTCGTTCGCCAGGAGGACCGCTCGCCGCACCTCCTCGGCGCTCGCCGGGAACGCCACGGCGTCGGGCAGGACCATCCTCCCCGTCGCATCGTAGGAATGGCGGATCCGCTGGTCGCGGGATGTGGAAAACCGCTCTCCGAAGATTTCGCGGAGGGCGGGAATCGCCCGTCGGATCATGGTTTCACTCTACCACAGCGGCCGCCCGCTCCGTCCGGACGCCCCCTGTCCGCGAGCGCGGGGGTCACGCCGTCGTCGAGCTCCTGCCGGAGATCGTAGAAGTCGGCCATGCCCGGCAAGCCGTCATCCGCCGCGCGAACGCTGCGTCAGGCGAGAGATTGCACGAACGAGGCGATGACCCGGTTCGTTTCGACCGGTTTCTCGAGCATCGCGAGGTGGCCCGCACCGTCGATGATCTTGAGGACCCCCCCGGGGAGGTTGGTCGCCAGGTACTGTCCGTACTTGAGCGGCGTCAACCGGTCGCGGCTGCCCGTAACGACGAGGGCGGGAGTGCGGATCCGGTCCAGCCGGTCCATGACGTCGAACGCGTTGCAGGCCGCGAAGTCGGCGAGGAAGGTCTCCGGACGCGTCGCGAGCACGTCCCGGGCGACGTCCTCCAGGAGAAACGGATTGGGACCGTCGGCCATGAGCATCCCGACAAGCTCCGGGGCGAACTCGCCGAACCGGTTGGCGATGCCGTCGGTGATGGCCGGGAGCACCTTGAGCCTTGCCCCCGTCCCCACGAGAATGAGCGCCTCGATTCCCGGAATCCCGTCGAGGGCGGCCTGCTGGGCGATCGCGCCACCCATGGAATGTCCCGCGAGAACGTACCGCGCAAGCCCGGTTTCCGAGACGAACTCGGCGAGCCACGCCGCGTACTCTCCGATCGATCCGCGCGGTGCGCCGCCCGACCCCGCGTGCCCGGGGAGGTCCGGGAGAACGAGACGGGCCGCCTCTTTCAATCCGGCCCACTGGTCGCGCCAGATGCGATGGGATCCACCCGCCCCGTGAAGAAACAGGATGGTCCGCTTTGCGCGTCGCAGCGTGTCCCGGTAGCGGATGCTCTCGCCAGCGACGGTGACTTCGGGCATCGCCTGTCCCCCGGGGCGCAAGTGGCGTTCAGTATATCGGAAAACGCGACGTTCCGGAGGGCGCAAAGAATTGTCTTTACGGCTCTCGGGCGCTTCTGATAGTACTAAGCGCGCGACCCCGGAAAAGGAGTTCTCCCATGGAGCCGATCGGTCGGGAAATCCTCTGGAATCTTCCCCATTGGGCGGTTGTCGTCCTGTATGCCCTGTTCGGCGTGGTCCTGCTCATCGTCGCCTGGGGCCTGTTCGAGCGCGTCGGCATGTACCGCCGCGGACGAGCGGAGCGGGAGGACCGGACCGACGACCTTTGGAACCGCGTCGTCGACGTCTGGAAGATCGGACTCGGCCAGCAGACGGTGCTCAAGCGGAGGGCCGGCGGCCTGATCCACCTGGCCGTCTATTCCGCGTTCCTCGTGCTGTTTCTCGCAACCTGCCTCGTGGCGGTCGACTACGATTTCGGGATCCCGATCCTTCACGACGGGTTCTACCTCGTCTTCAAGCTGTTCGCCGACACGTTCGGCCTTCTTCTCCTGGCGGGAGTTCTCGCCGCGCTCGTGAGGCGGACGCTCTTCCGGCCGCAGGGGCTCACCCGCGACGGCGACGACCTCCTCCAACTGCTGCTGATCGGCGCGATCGCCGTGACGGGCTTCCTCATCGAGGCGGTCCGGCTGGCGGCGACGCGGCCGGAGGGCGCTGCAGCCTCCTGGGTGAGCAACGCGCTCGCTCCGATGTTCGCGCCGATGCCGCTGCCGAACCTCTTGTCCCTCCACCGCGGGCTCTGGTGGACCCATCTGTTCCTGGCCTTCGCCTTTCTCGCGACGATCCCGTTCTCCAAGATGTTCCACCTCGGGACCGGCGTCGTGAACATCTTCCTGCGGACGTCGCGTCCCAAGGGGGCGCTCCAGACGGTTCCGGGGATCGAAGACGAGGAGAGGCCGGGCGTCGTCGACGTGGAGGACTTCTCGTGGAAGCACCTTCTTTCCGCCGACGCCTGCACCAAGTGCGGACGCTGCCAGGACGAGTGCCCCGCGTTTGCGGCCGACATGCCGCTCTCTCCCCGCGACGTGGTCCTCAAGACCGGAGAACAGATGAGCCGGAACCTCTATTCGCGCCTCGTCCCGTCCGCCGCCACGCTCGACAAACAGACGGGACGGCCGGTCGTCCGCCCCTTCACCTTCGAGGTGCTCGCCCCCGACGAGATCTGGGCGTGCACGACTTGCCGCGCCTGCATGCAGGCGTGTCCGGTCCTGATCGAGCATATCGACATGATCGTCGACGTCCGCCGCGGATACGTCGCCGCCGGAAAGGTCCCCGACTCGGCCCGGATCGCCCTGCGGAAGATGGGCGATACCGGCAACCCGTGGGGGCTTCCCCAGGACGACCGGTTCCGCTGGGCGGACGGGCTTACGGTCCCGCTCGCGGCGGAAAAACGGAGCTTCGAATATCTCCTCTGGGCGGGCTGTGCGGGCGCCTACGACCCGCGCAACCAGAAGGTGACCCGCGCGCTGGTCTCGCTTCTGGACCGGGCGGGCGTCGACTACGCTACCTTGGGCCCGGAGGAAACGTGCTGCGGAGAATCCGTCCGCCGTCTCGGTGAGGAGGGGCTCTTCCAGCTCGGCATGGTGGAAGCGGTGAAGGAGGCCTTCGCCTCCTACTCCGTCCGGAAGGTCATCACGGCGTGTCCCCATTGCTTCAACACCTTCCGCACCGAGTATCCGCAGTTCGGACTCCGCGTGGAGGCGATCCACCACTCGGTCCTTCTGCGCGAGCTCGTCGCCCAGGGGAAGCTCGTCCCTTCCAGGCCGGTCGAGCGCCTCGTCGCGTACCACGATTCCTGCTACCTGGGGCGGCACAACGATCTGTACGACGCGCCGCGGGAAGTCCTCCGGGCGGTTCCGGGGATCGTCCTCCAGGAACCGGACCGCACGCGCGAGAAGGCGTTCTGCTGCGGCGCCGGCGGCGGAGGAATGTGGCTTGAGATTCCCGGCAAGCGGATCAACTACATCCGGTTCGACGAGCTGATGCGGACCGGCGCCGACTCCACCGCCTCCAGTTGCCCTTACTGTCTTACCATGTTCGACGACGCCGCAAAGTTCCACGATCTCGAGGGTCGCGTTCACGTGAAGGATATTGCGGAATTCCTTATGGAGTCGCTGTAACCCGACCAAAGGCAACAACTGCGCTTGTCTTCATGCAAATGATATTTTTTTCTTGAAATCTAATTTTGTCTCCAGGCAAAATATGTTGTAGTCATCCTCGCCGGAGGGGATGCCCGGGTTCGGGAGGACCCATATCGTGGGTGATCATTCCGCTGGTTTTCTCGCGACAACGTTGAGGAAACGGATCGAGAGCCTGGGCTACACGTCCCTGAAGAAGTTCGCCCGGGACAGCACCGCAATCCCGTTCAGCTACGAACTGCTTCGCCAGGTCGTCTATGGCGGCAGGGTTCCGCGCGCGGAGACCCTCCTGACCATCCTGCAGGCGCTGCGTTTCACTCCTTCGCAGATCCAGAAACTGATGGCCTTCCATTTCGGCGGGTACCCCCTCCGCGGCGAACCGGCGTCTCCCGGGCCCGTCGCCGGAGCCGGAGAGGGAAACGGACTTCTCTCCGCGTCACAGCCGAACGCGTCCGCGAGGAGCGGCGGAGCGCCCGGCGACGAAAGGGGAAGAGCCCCGATCGATCTGTCGTTCGACGCCGCCGAGGACGTCGTCGCGAGCCTGCAGCAGACCCTCCCCAGGATTCCCGTTCCGGGAAACGAGGATTTCTGGGAGATGGCTCGGACGCTTGCCTTGCAGGCGGAACGGAAGGTGTCCCACGTAGCCGGCCACGATGCGGACCAGCCGCTCCTGTTCGAGAAGGAACCGGAGGCGATCTACCAGTTTCTCGTTCGCAGGGGAAAGATCCCCTCGTACATGGCCAAGGGAGAGACGGTGTTCCTCGCGTTCGACGCGAACATCGACTACCGCGACCGCTTTCGCGGCGCCCTGCTCGGCTCGGCCGTAGGAGAGGTGCTCGGGAGGCTCACCCAGGGGCTCTCCCCTCGGGACATCCGGGAGCTGTTCGGACGGATCGACGGCCCGGCGGCGCCCGGGTCCGGAAACGTTCCGTTCGGCGACCAACCCCCTCCGGCGTGCCTGCTCCTGTCCCGCGCGCTTCTCTCGGCCCGGAAGCTCGACCCCGAGCGGATCGCCGGTCTCTTCGCCAGATCCCGCCGGATGCCGGGAACCGGAGACCGGAGTGAATTCGCGCGAAACCTGCTCGATCGGAAGTTCCCCTGGTTCGAGTCGGGCGCCGGCCTTCCGGAGTCGGCTCCCGCCGCCCGCGTTGCCCCGCTCGCCCTCCTGCGAGCGGGGAACTTCCGGCTCCTGAAACTCGAGACGGGAATCGAAGCCGCGATCACGCATCCGCACCCGGCGTCGCTGGCCGCCGCGATCGCCCAGGCCTCCGCGGTGGCGCGTCTCCTCCACACGTCGGCGGAGGCGCTCGACGTCCTGGGATTCGCCCGCGGACTGTCCCACGTCGTGGCGGGCGTCGAAGCCGACCGGCCGCCCCGCGGGGGCAGGACGGGAGCGAAGGGGGCACCGACGATCTGGAGGCGGCTCGGCACGGAGCTGACCGCCCTTCTGCTCCGGCGGGCGGAACCGGAGGAAGCCCGCGAAGCGCTCGGAAACGGCCCCGCCGCCTCCGAGGGAATCCCCTTCGCCTGGGCATGCTTCCTGCGCTACCCCGAGGATTTCGCCTCCGCGGTGCTGGCCGCGGTGAACCTCGGCAGCGAGGCGGAGGCGAATGCGGCGATGGTGGGCAGCCTCGCCGGCGCCTACCTCGGCGCGGGAAAGATTCCGGAACGGTTTCTCGAAGGGCTGATCTGGCAGGCCGAGCTCGAGGCGTCGGCGGACCGGCTCCTGGCGTTCGCCCGCAAGGAGCCGTGAGGCAGGCGCGAACGGGCCCGCCCGGACCGCGTTTTTTAACCGGGGTTCGTAGCGAGGCGATGGAGACGGGCGTAGAGCGAGGTTCCGTCCGCACGGGATGGTGGCGGGAGAACGTACGCTCCGAAGAGGGCGTCGACGCTGCCCATGGACGGGCGAGTGCCGCGGGCGCATGGAGGCGCAGGAGCGGCGCGAACAGAAGGAAGAGCGGCCGGGGATGACCGAACGTCGGCGGGGGCACGGCTGCCGCAGCCGACGGCCGCGGCAGCAGCAGAAGCCTGGTGAGAAACGCGGGCTAGCGCATCATGACCTCCTTGGCGATCACCATGCGCTGGATCTGACTCGTCCCCTCGTAGATCTGCAGGAGCTTGGCGTCCCGCATCAGCTTCTCCACCGGGTAGTCCCTCATGTAGCCGTACCCGCCGAAGACCTGGACGGCGTCGGTGGTGACCCGCATCGCCAGATCGGCGGCGAAGGCCTTGGCGAAGGACGATTCCTTGGTGTTCCTCTTTCCCTGGTCGAGCAGCCACGCCCCCTTGTACGTCAGGAGGCGGGCCGCCTCGATGTCCATCGCCATGTCGGCCAGCAGGAAGTGGATCGCCTGGTTCATGGCGATCGGAACGCCGAACTGCACGCGCTCCTTGGCGTAGTTCATCGCCAGCTCGTACGCCGCCCGGGCGACGCCCACGGCGAGCGCGGCGACCGTGGGCCGGGCATAGTCCAGCGTGATCATGGCGATCTTGAATCCCTCGCCCTCCTTGCCCAGGAGGTTCGCCGCCGGGACCGACACGTCCTCGAAGAGCACGTCCGCCGTGTCGGAGGCGCGCTGCCCCATCTTGTCCTCCTTCTTCCCGACGGACACGCCGGGCAGCGACCGCGGGACGACGAACGCCGATAACCCCTTGTGCCCCTTCGCGCGGTCCGTCGAGGCGAAGACCGTGTATTGCGAGGCGTAGCTTGCGTTGGTGGTGAAACACTTGCGCCCGTTGAGAACGTACGCGTCCCCGGCCTTCCGGGCGGTCGTCGCGATCCCTCCGACGTCGGAGCCGGCGCCGGGCTCGGTCAGGCAGAACGACGCGTACTGAAGCGCCTCGGCGAACGGGGCGACGAAGCGTCGTTTCTGATCGTCCGTTCCGGCGATGAGGATCGGCGTCAGCGCGAGCCCGTTTGCGGTCATGGAGGTGGCGATCCCGGAGCATCCCCACCCCAGCTCCTCCTCGATGACGCACGTATCGAGCGCCTTGAGCCCCAGGCCGCCGTACTCTTCCGGGATGTAGCCGCTCATGAGCCCGAGTCCGAACGCCTTTTCGAAAATGTCGGAGGGAAAGGTCCCGGCGTGATCGTACTCGACCGCCTTGGGCCGGATCTCGTTGGCGGCGAACTTTCTCGCCATCTCCTGAAGCGCCATCTGCTCCTGCGACAGATCGAACCCGATCATCCCCCGTCCTCTCTGACTGGAGTCGCGCCGCAAAGTCCTTCCGCGAAAATGCGGTAGATTTCCGCGGAGGCTTCGGCAGGATCGTATTTCCGCTTTCGGGAAAGCACGTACGCGAGCGCCATTTCGTCGAGCGCACCGAACACCGCCCTGCGCGCCAGTGTGACGTTGAGGTCCCGCCGGAAGATTCCTTCCCGCTTCCCCCGGTTGAGGATCTCGCTGATCACGTCGAGATACTCGAGGAACTTCGCGGGCACGTATTCCTTCATGAACCGGTTGCTTTGCCGGAGCTCCACCTGGAGCACCTCAATCAGCCCGGCCTCGCGCACGAGCAGGTCCATATGGTTCTCGATGAAGATCCGAAGCTGGTCCAGCGCCCCGTCCGCGGCGGCGACCCGGCGCCTGACGTCGGCGACCACCTCGGCCATCTTCTCCTCGAACAGCGAGATGAGGAGGTCGTCCTTGTTCTTGAAGTAGAGGTAGATCGTTCCGTCCGCGACGCCCGCGAGCCGCGCGATCTCGGAAACCTTGGAATTGAAGAATCCCTTCTGGGAAAAGACCCGGATCGCCGACCGCAGGATGCGGTCGCGTTTCGCCGCCCCCCCTCCCCGCGGGCCCCGCCGCGCCATAGACGCCCCCTCGAAAATGAATCTTCATTCATAAACTGAGTACCATCGGGCGCGGGGAAGTGTCAAGGGGGCCGGGCCCAGGGCGAAAGCGAATCCGTGGCGGAAGGCGCGTACCGGCCGGAACCTACTCGCGGAAGCCGAGGCGCGCGGAAAGGTCCGTCGCCGACCGCACGACCTCGGGACCGTAGTGGGTCTCGATCTTTTGTTCCGTGAGGCGGTTCGCGGGGCCCGAGATGCTCAAGGCCCCGATCACTTTCCTCGTATAGTCGCGGATGGGGGCGGCGATACAGCGCAGCCCCTCTTCGAACTCCTCCATGTCGGTCGCGAATCCCTTTTCCTGCACCGCGCGGAGGTCCCGCAACAGACTCTCCAGGTCCCGGATGGTGGAGGCCGTAAACCCCTGCAGCTCCGCCCGGAACTTCTTCCGAAGGTCTTCCTCCGAGTCGAAGGCGACAAGCGCCTTCCCCGCGGCCGTGGCATGCGCCGGCATGTTGAGCCCGAGACGCGAAACCACGCGGACCGTCGTCTCCGGCTCGACCGAATCGATGTAGACGACTTCATCGCCGCGCAGGATCGAGATGTAGCTCGTCTCCCCCGTGTGCAGGGCGAGCGCCCGGAGGATCGGTTTGCCCTGCTTGAGCATTCCCCTCTGGCGGATGAACGTCTGCCCCAGTTCCAGGCACTTGAGCCCGAGCCGGTAGTTCTCGTTCGCCTTGTTCTGCTCGATATAATTGCGCGACTGCAGCGTCGCCAGGATTCGGAACACGTTGTTCTTGTGCAGCTTCAGCTTTTTGCTGAGCTCGGTCACCCCCAGTTCGTCCACGTCGCCGCGAAACTCCTCGAGCACGTCGAGGGCGTGGGAAACGGACTGGATGATGTAATTGGACTTGTCGCGTCGTACCATGGGACCCCCATGTCCAGAATGAAAGGCAGGATAACAAAACAACGTTCCATGTATTTCTTTATTCCTTGATCCCGGATGTGTCAACAGAAAAATATAACTATTTTCTATTTCGGGCCGGAACGGCGGAAAGGCTGCGGCGGTGGCGCCCCCCGCAAACCTGGAAAGGCATTTATCCTTGTCTTCCGGAATGTTTTCGGAAAACAAAATCGTTCTACTTCGCCTTCGGTTTCATGGAGTCGACCGTCGCCCGCAGCTTCGCGATCTCCTCTTTCAACGCATCGCGGTAGGGGTAGTTCGGAACGTTCTCCAGAAGGCCTTCCCACGCCCGGATCCCTCCTTCGATGTCGTGTTTGTCGTGGATCAGAATGACCCCGAGGTTGTACCGGGCCTGGGGATGCTTCGGGTCGATCGAGATCCCCTTCTTCAACTCATCGATCGCCTTGTCGGGGTCCCCCGTCCTCCGGTAACAGATGGCCATGTCCGTCCGGACGTTGACGTTGCGAGGGTCGAGGGAGAGCGCGCGTCGGTACTGTTCGATGGCCAGCCGGTCCTGGCCGGTGTCGAAATAGAGGTTTCCGATGTTGATCAGCGCCTGGAGGTTGTTCGGATCCCTTCGCAGGATTTCCTTATAGTTCTCGATGGCGCCGACGTCGCTCAGGTTGACCGCTTCGCCCGCGGGCGGGCGCGCGGCCTCCCGTTTTCGGCAGCCGCCCGAAAGAACCAGGATGAGCGCAACCGCCGCGACGGCAAGGGTCCGAAACCGGTTCCCGTTCATGGCAACGTCACCTCGAGCGGATCGCGGCAGTTCCGAAGAAGGTCCGCGACCGTCGCATTCCCCGGCGGAACGCGGACCTCGGCCGCGATCTCGGCAACGGGCACGAGGCAGAAACGACGCTCCGCCATCCTCGGATGCGGAATCTGCAGGTGAGGCTTCCGGACCACGCGGTCCCCCATCAGGATGATGTCGACGTCGAGCGCCCGGGGCCCGAAGCGCACCGCCGCCTTTCGGCCCGCGTCCCGCTCGACCTGCTTGACGACCCGAAGCAGGGCGTCCGGCGACAGGTCGGTCTCACCCCGGAGCGCCATGTTCAGAAACCACGGCTGGTCGGCCCTTCCGCTCGGTTCGGCCACGTAGATCCGCGACACGTTCCCGATCCGAACGGCACCGGAGAGCGCATCGATCCCGCCCCGGAGGCGGCGCACCCGCCGCCCGGTATTGCTGCCGAGAAGCAGGACCACTTCGTCCGCCAACCGGACTCCTCCCCGGGCGCGCGGCCGACGCCCTAGCCCGCCTTCGCCATGCGCGACAGGGCCTCCCGGATCTGCGCCCGTTCCTTGGTCAGGGCGATCCGGATGAATCCTTCTCCGCTGCTCCCGAACCCGCTGCCCGGAGTCGTGACGATGCCGGCGTTCGTAAGAAGGTGCCTGCAGAACGAGACCGACGTGTACCCCTTCGGAACGGGGATCCACACGTAGAAGGTGGCACGGGGGAAAACGGGGTCCAGACCGAGCTTCCGGAGCCCCGGAATCAGGACGTCCCGCCGCTGCTGGTACGTCCTCCGGATGCGGTCCGTGACGTCGTCGGCGCTTTGCAGCGCGGCGATGCCCGCGCCCTGGACCGCCTGGAACACGCCGCTGTCCACGTTCGTCTTGACCTTCCCGATGCCCGCCACGAGCTCCGCGTTTCCGACCGCGAACCCCACCCGCCAGCCCGTCATGTTGTACGTCTTGGACAGGGAGTGGAACTCGATGCACCGCTTCCCGGCGCCGGGGAGCTCGAGGATGCTTCCGGGCCGCTCCCCGTCGAAATAGATCTCCGTGTACGCGGCGTCGTGCGCGACGATCAGGTCGTGCTCCTCGGCGAAGTCCAGCGCCTTGCGGAAGAAGGCGCGGCCGGCGGAAGCGGACGTGGGATTGTTCGGATAGTTGAGGAACAGGATGCGGGCCTTTGCGAGCACGGAGCCCGGCACTTTCCCGAAGTCGGGGAGAAACCCGTTCTCCCGGAGGAGCGGCAGAAAATGCGACCGCCCTCCGCTGAAGAGCGTGGCGATGTGATAGACGGGATATCCGGGATCCGGCACCAGCACGACGTCCCCGGGATTCACGAACGCAAGCGGGAAATGGGCGATTCCCTCCTTCGATCCGATGAGCGCCACGACCTCCGAGGCGGGGTCCAGGGAAACGCCGAACCGGCGCCGGCACCATTGCGCCGCGGCCGTCCGGAACTCCGGGAGTCCTTCGTAGCTCGGGTAGCGGTGGTTCGGCGCGAGCGATGCCTCGCGTTTCAGCCGGTCCACGATGAACTTCGGAGTGGGGTGGTCCGGGTCGCCGACCCCCAGGTCGATGATGTCGACCCCGCGGGCCGTTGCCTCGTGCTTCATCCGGTCGAGCTCGGAGAAGAGGTACGGGGGGAGGGCCCGGATCCGGGCGGAAAGCGGAAAGCGGATCATCGCGTCACGATCTCCAGGGAAGTTTGCCGGCCTACGCCGACACGATGCGGTTGGTGAGCGCCCCGATCCCCTCGACCTCGACGGTCACGACGTCGCCCGGCTGCACGGGGCCGACGCCCGGCGGCGTGCCGGTCGCGATGACGTCTCCGGGGAACAGGGTCATGATGTGCGAAATATATTCCACCAGCGCAAAAACCGATGCGTTCATCTCGCGGGTATTGCTGTCCTGCTTCACCTGGCCGTTCACCAGACATCGGATCGCCAGCGCGGACGGGTCGAGGTCCGTCTCGATCCAGGGGCCCAGCGGGGCGAACGTGTCGAAGCCCTTGGACCGGTCGTACTGCACGTCCTTCGCCTGAAGATCGCGTGCCGTCACGTCGTTGAAGCAGGTGTACCCCAGAATCACGGACCGCGCCTCCTGTGCCTTGACGTCCTTCGCCCTCTTCCCGATGACGACGGCCAGCTCCGCCTCGTAGTCCACCCGGTGCGAGGCACGCGGGTACACCACCTCTCCGTCCGGACGGTTGAGTGCGGAGGGCGCCTTGAGGAAGATCTGCGGCTCGGCCGGGACCTGCATGCGCATCTCCCGCGCGTGGTCCCTGTAGATCAACCCGATGGCGACGATCTTGGAGGGGACGACGGGAGCCAGGAGGCGCACCTCGGACAGCGCCCGTTTCCGCTCCGTCGCGCGGATCCCGTCGAACGGCGCCCCGTCGAGTTCCCGGATCTCGCCCGTTTCCGGGTCCACGACGCCGTACGCGACCCGCCCTCCGAATTCGAACCGGGCTATCTTCATCGCCCTACACCCCCAATACCGCACGCATGTCATAGAGACCGGCCGGCTTCCCGAGCACCCACGAGGCGGCCCGCGCCGCGCCCCGCGCGAAGGTGTCCCGGCCGTGCGCCCGGTGCGTAATCTCGAACCGTTCCCCGATGCCGCCGAACACGATGGTGTGTTCGCCGACCACGTCGCCCGCCCGGACCGCGAAGACGCCGATCTCCTTGCCCCCTCGTCCTCCGGACGTCCCGTGCCTTCCGTAGACGGCAACGTCCTTCCATTCCCGGCCCAGGGCCTTGGCCACCCCCTCGGCGAGCGCCACGGCCGTTCCCGAGGGCGCGTCCTTCTTGAAGCGATGATGGGTCTCCACGATCTCGACGTCGTACTCGTCCCCGAGCACGCGGGCGACCTCGGCGGCCGTCCGGAACATCACGTTCACCCCCACGCTCATGTTGGGGGACATCACGCAGGCGATCGCGGCGGTCGCGCGACGGATCTCCGCCGCCTGTTCCCCGGTGAGCCCGGTGCTCCCGATGACGATCGGCTTCCCCGCCGCGGCCGCGGCCGCGGCGTGCCGCACGGAGGACGCGCCGTCGGTGAAATCGATCGCGACGTCGGCCGCCTCGACCGCCGCCGGGAAATCCGCCGTCACGGCGACCCCCGCCGTTCCCTCTCCGATCGCCTCGAAGGCGTCGCGGCCCAGGAGCGGATGGCCCGGCGTCTCCACCGCCGCGGAGAGGACCAGCCCGTAGGGACGTTCCCGGAGAACGCCGAGCACCGCCCGGCCCATGCGTCCCATCGCCCCGCAGACGGCGACGTTCGCCATCGTTCGTCCGCCCGCCGCGCTCACGTAAGCTTCATCTCGGAGAGGACCCCGGCGAGCAGCTTCCGGTTCGCCTCCCCCATCGGACAGAGGGGAAGGCGGAACTCCTCGCGGACGCTCCCCATCATGGCCAGCGCCGTCTTTACGGGAATGGGGTTGGTCTCCACGAACAGCGCGTGGAACAGCGGCCACAGCTGGTAATGGATGTCGCGCGCGCGGGAGATCTCGCCGATGACGTAGGTGTCGTACAATTCCGCCATCAGCCGGGGAGCGACGTTCGACGCCACCGAGATCACGCCCTTCGCGCCCAGCGCCATCATCGGGAAGAACAGCGCGTCGTCGCCGGACAGAACGCAGAACTTCCGGCCCGTGGCCCGGATGATGTCGCACACCTGGCTCAGATTGCCGGACGCCTCCTTCACGCCGACGATCGTCGGGATCTCGGCCAGCCGGGCCACCGTGGCCGCGGTCATGTTCACGCCGGTCCTCCCCGGCACGTTGTAGACCACGAGCGGGAGATCGGTCGACTCCGCGATGGCGAGGAAGTGCCGGACGAGCCCCTCCTGCGTCGGCTTGTTGTAGTACGGCGTAATGACGAGCGCCGCGTTCGCCCCGGCCTTCTTCGCGTACCGGGTCAGGACGATCGCCTCCTTGGTGTTGTTCGAGCCGGTGCCCGCGATCACGGGCACGCGGCCGTCGGCGGTTTCGAGCACCAGGTCGATGACCCGTTCGTGCTCCTCGAAGGACAGCGTGGCCGACTCCCCCGTCGTTCCGCACGGAACGATGCCGTCCGTTCCGCTCTCGATCTGGAACCTCACGAGCCGTTTCAGCGCGTTTCCGTCCAGCTTCCCGTTCCGGAACGGCGTTACCGTCGCGACCATCGCGCCATGGAACATCATCGCCTCCCCGTTTCGTAGCGGTACGCTTCCTCGCCGATCACCCCGTCGCACGACCACAGGGTGTCGCCCTCCAGGCAAACGTCGCCGACCCCCTCCCCGCCGGGATCGAAATGAACGACTAAGTCCCCTCCCCGCGTACGCACGGTCACCGGCGATCGGACGAGGCCCCGTGCCGCGCAGACGATCCCGCAGGCCACCGCTCCCGTGCCGCAGGCGAGCGTTTCCCCTTCCACGCCCCGCTCATAGGTGCGCATCCAGACCGTGCCGCCGCGCGCCTGGGCAAAATCGACGTTGGTCCCCCGCGGCGCGAAGGCGCGATGCCTCCGGATCCCCCGCCCCAGGCCGGGCAGGTCGACCGTCTCGAGCGCGCGGACGAACACCACCGCGTGCGGGACGCCGGTGTCCACGAAGGAATACCGGATCGTCTTCCCGCGGAGGGTGAGCGTCCGGTCCAGAGCAAGGTCGCGCGGCCGGGTCATCTGGAGCTTCACTCGGCGCCCGGAAACTTCGGCGTGAATGATCCCCGCCAGCGTCTCGAAGGCCATCGACCGGCCGGCGATCCCGCGCTCGGCGGCGAACCGAGCCGCGCAGCGGCCCCCGTTCCCGCACATCTCCGCCACGGACCCGTCCGCGTTGAAGAATTTCCACCGGAAGTCCGCGCGGCGGGAGCGTTCCAGGAAGATCATCCCGTCCGCTCCGATCGAGCGGGACCGGTCGCACACCTTCGCCGCGAACCGGGAGAGGTCGATTCCCTTCACGGCCCCGTCCCGGTTGTCGATCAGCAGAAAGTCGTTTCCGCTGCCGTTCAACTTGGAAAACGGAATTGCCTTCGTCACCTTGCATCCGCCGTGGAAAAGGTTCGGTTATCGTAGCAGATTGCGGCCCCGCCTTCCAACAGACCCCGGGCCTCGCCCGCCGGGGCGCTTCGCCGGCGCCCTCGGGGAAAGAAACGACGCCGTGCGTTCTCCGCGGACCAGGTCGCGGAGCGTCTCGCGCCCCCGAACCACCTCGAACCGGGAGCCGCGCACCATCACTTCGGCCGCCCGCGGGCGGGAGTTGTACGTCGACGACATCGAGAACCCGTATGCCCCGGCGCTCATGACCGCGACGAGATCCCCGGAATGGAGGTCGGGAAGCTCCCGGTCCTTGGCCAGGAAATCGCCGGATTCGCAGATCGGCCCCACCACGTCCGCGGTCACCGTGCCGGACGCGTTTCCGGCGACCGGCACGACCGCGTGGTACGACCCGTAGAGCGAGGGGCGCGCGAGATCGTTCATCGCGGCGTCGACGATGAAGAACCGCTTCTTCCCCCCCTTCGGGCCTCCCGCCGCGGACGGTTTCGTGTACAGCATGCGGGTGAGGAGGACGCCGGCGTTCCCCACGAGCACCCGTCCCGGCTCGAGCACGATCGTCACGGGCAGGCCCCGGAACGCGCCCTCCACCGCATCCGCGTACTGCCGGGGATCCGGCGGAAGCTCGTTTTCGTACCGGATCCCGAGCCCGCCCCCGATATCGACGAACCGGATGTCGAACCCCGTCCGGATCAGTCTTTCGACCAGGGTCCGGATCCGTCCGGCCGCGTCCACGAAGGGGGACAGGTCCGTGAGCTGCGAGCCGATGTGGCAGTCCACGCCGACGACCTCGACGTGCCGGCGCCCCGCCGCCCACTCGTAGTCCCGGACCGCCTGGTCGATCGGGATGCCGAACTTGTTCCTGCTCAAGCCCGTCGAAATGTAAGGGTGCGTCTTCGGATCCACGTCGGGGTTCACGCGGAGAGAAACGGGCGCCTTTTTCCGCATCCGCCGCGCGACGTCGTCGATCGTCTCCAGTTCCTGACGCGACTCGACGTTGAACATCAGGATCCCCCGACGGAGGGCCTCCTCGATCTCCCGGACCGTCTTTCCGACACCGGAGTAGACGATCTTTCCGGCCGGCACCCCCGCCGCCAGGGCTCGGGCGAGCTCTCCCCCGGAAACGATGTCCGCCCCGCTTCCCAGACCTGCCAGCAACCGGACGACGGATCCGTTCGAATTCGCCTTCATCGAGTAGCAGACGATGTGGGGCACGCCCGAAAACGCCCGGTCGAACACTCGGTAGTGGTGGGAGAGGGTCGCGTGGCTGTAGACGTAGACGGGGGTTCCCACCGCCTCCGCGATGCGCCGGAGGGGCACGCCCTCGCACGTCAGCTCGCCCCGCTTTCTCGCGAAGTGGTTCATCGGCTCACTTCGCTCCGGGCGGAAGCGCGGCGGCCGCCGCTCCCCAGAGCGGCTGCGGCTTGGCCTTGCGCCCGCAAGCGGGGAACAGGCACGAGACGGCGACGACCAGGGCGAGCGCGACGCGGACGACGCGCCTTCCGCGGAGGAGGGTCATGACCTCTTCAGCGCCTCCATGCGGCTCTTGACCCTCCGCGGCGCGGTTCCACCGCGGACGTTCCTCGACCGGACCGCGTTGGTGAGGGAGACGAAGTCACGCACGTCCTCCTCGATCCGGCGCGAGAACGAACGGAACTCCGCGAGACTTAAATCCTTGAGCCGCTTCCCGTTCTTCTCGCAGTGCCGGACGATCCGTCCGGTGATCTCGTGCGCCTCCCGGAACGGGACCCCTTTCCGCGCCAGGTAGTCGGCCAGGTCCGTGGCCGTGAGGAAACCGTCGTCGCACGCCGCCCTCATCGTTTCCTCGTTCGCCGACATCCCGCGGAGCAGGAGGGCCGCCCCGATGAGGGACTGCTTCACGGTCCTCGCCGAGTCGAACACCGCCTCCTTGTCCTCCTGCATGTCGCGGTTGTAGGCGAGCGGAAGCCCCTTCATGACGGTGAGCAGGTTCACGAGGTTCCCGTAGGCCCGGCCCGCCTTTCCCCGGATCAGCTCGGGGAGGTCGGGATTCTTCTTCTGCGGCATGATGCTGCTGCCGGTGCAAAGGGCATCGGGCAGGGAGACAAATCCGAATTCGGCGGACGACCAGTAGACCATTTCCTCGGAAAGTCGCGACAGGTGCATCATCGTCACCGCGCAGGCGTACAGGAAGTCCACGGCGAAATCCCGGTCGGAGACGGCGTCGATGCTGTTCTCGCACAACCCCTCGAAGCCGAGCTCCCGCGCGACGGCGTCGCGGTCCACCGGAAACGAGGTCCCCGCGAGCGCGCCCGCGCCGAGCGGAGAGACGTTCGCTCTCCGGCGGGCCTCCCGGAAGCGGTCCTGGTCCCTCGAGAACATCTCGTGGTAGGCGAGCAGATGGTGCGAGAGCAGGACCGGCTGGGCCCGCTGCACGTGCGTGTACCCGGGCATCACGACGCCGAAGAACTCCTCCGCCCGCGAGAGAAGGGCTTCCTTGCTCTTGCCCAGGAGGAGCACGACGGCGTCGATCGTTTCCCGCAGATAGAGCCTCAAGTCCAGCGCGACCTGGTCGTTTCGGCTTCTCGCGGTGTGGAGTTTGCCCCCGACCTTTCCCAGCTTGCGGGTCAGCGACTGCTCCACCGCCATATGGATGTCTTCCTGGGAAAGGTCGAAGGAGATCTTCCCGGCCTCGATCTCCTCGCGGATGACCTTCAGCGTGGAGACGATGCGGTCCGCCTCCCCTTTCGGGATGATCCTCTGTTTCCCGAGCATCCGCGCGTGCGCGATGCTTCCTTCGATATCCTGGCGGTACAGGAGAACATCGAACGGAATCGACGCCATGAACTCCTCGACGAAGGCGTCCATCCGGTCGTCGAACCGCCCCCCCCAAGGCTTTCTCGTCTTCGCCATCGTCTTATCGCTTCCCTTTCCCGCGCATCGCGCGGATCTTGAGCCGGAGCGCGTTGATCTTGATGAAGCCTTCCGCGTCCCGCTGGTCGAACACGGTCTCCTGCTCGAAGGTTGCGAAGTCGGGCCGGTAGAGCGACACGGGGCTACCCCTCCCCACCACGGTGCAGTTCCCCTTGTAGAGCTTGAGGCGGGCGACTCCCGCGACGTTCTCCTGGGTCCCGGCGACCGTCGCTCGGAGCAGGTCCATCTCCGGGGAGTACCAGTACCCGTAATAGATCAGCTCGGCGAATCTCGGCATCAGGGAATCCCGGAGGTGCATCACCTCCCGGTCGAGCGTGATCGACTCGACGGCCCGGTGCGCGGCGTGGAGAATCGTGACGCCCGGGGTCTCGTACACGCCCCGCGACTTGATCCCCACGTAGCGGTTCTCGACCAAGTCCACCCGGCCGATCCCGTGGACCCCGCCCAGCCCGTTGAGGTGCGCGAGGAGTTTCGCCGGGCGCATCGCCTTCCCGTCCACCGCCACGGGCACGCCGCGCGCGAACTCCACCTCCACGTACCGCGCCCGGTCGGGAGCCCTCTCCGGAGAACGGGTCAGAACGAACATGTCCTCGGGCGGCTCCGCGGACGGATCCTCGAGGATGCCGCCTTCGAAGCTGATGTGCATGAGGTTGCGGTCGCTCGAGTACGGCTTCCGGGCCGTGACCGGGGTCGGGATCCCGTGCTTCCTCGCGTAGGCGACCAGGTCGGTGCGCGATCGGAAGTCCCATTCCCTCCACGGGGCGATGACGCGGATCCCCGGCATCAACGCGTAATAGGACAGCTCGAACCGCACCTGGTCGTTCCCTTTTCCGGTGGCGCCGTGGGACACGGCCTCCGCCTTTTCCCGACGCGCCACCTCGATCTGCTTTTTCGCGATGAGAGGCCTGGCGATGGACGTCCCCAGGAGGTACGCGCCCTCGTACACGGCGTTCGCCATGAGGGCCGGGAAGACAAAGTCCCGGACGAACTCGTCCTGGACGTTTTCGACGTAGACCTTCGCGGCCCCGGTCTTTTTCGCCTTCGCCCGGACGGGCGCGAGTTCCTCGCCCTGGCCCAGGTCGGCCACGAACGCGATCACCTCGGCCCCGTACGTCTCGATCAGCCACCGGAGGATGACCGACGTGTCGAGACCGCCGGAATAGGCCAGCACGACCTTGTTCAGCTTCGGATGTTTCACGAAATCCTCCTTCCCGGTCCCCGGGGGATGAATTTCTCCAGGACGGCCATCTGCAGGTGAAGCCGGTTCTCCGCCTCGTCGAAAACGGCGGACTGGGGCCCCTCGATGACGTCGTCGGTGATCTCCTCGCCGCGGTGGGCCGGAAGGCAATGCATCACGAGCGCGCCCCTCGCGGCCGCCCGGAGCAGACCGGCGTCGATCCGATATCCGCGGAACGCCGCGAGCCGCCTTCGGCGCTCCCCCTCCTGCCCCATGCTCGTCCACACGTCCGTATACAGGAGGTTCGCGCCCCGGGCCGCCTCGGCCGGATCCCGGACCACCCGCGTGTCGCCCCTCCCGAGGGCCGCCGCTTCGCGACGGACCGCGGCCGACGGCTCATATCCCTTCGGGCAGGCGATGCGCAGCGTGAATCCGAGGAGATGGGCCGACTCGATCCACGAGTTCGCCACGTTGTTCCCGTCGCCCACGTAGGCCACCTTCATCGTGCGAAGATCGAGCCCCCGCTCCTGGGCGGTCATCAGGTCGGAGAGCACCTGGCAGGGATGATGCTCGTCCGTGAGACCGTTGATCACGGGAACGGACGAAGTGCGGGCCATCTCTTCGGCGACGGCGTGCGAAAACGTCCGGATCATGATCCCGTCGACGTACCGGGACAGGACCCGCGCGGTGTCCCGAATCGGCTCCCCGCGCCCGATCTGGGTGTCGGCGGGGGCGAGGAACAGCGCGTGTCCCCCCAGGCGCGTCATCCCGACCTCGAACGACACCCGGGTTCTCGTGGACGCCTTCTGGAACACCATCGCCAGCGACTTACCCGCAAGCGGGCGCGGCGCCCCGGGCCGTCCCTTCCGGCGCTTCCATGCGCGGCCCGATGCGATCAGTCCATGGACCTCCCGCGCACTGAGATCGAGAACCCGGAGGAGGTCCTTCGTCAACGCCGCCCCCCCTCGGGCAGAGCCTCGGCAAGAATCGAAAGCCCCCGCTGGATCTCCCCCTCGGTGATGACCAGCGGCGGCAGAAAGCGCAGGACGTTTTCCGCCGTACTGTTGACGACGAGCCCCTTCTTCAGGCACTGCGCGACGACCGGCTTCGTTTCGGCGTCCATCTCCATCGCGAGCATCAGTCCCATCCCGCGGACTTCGCGCACGTCCCTGCGGGCGCCGGCCAGCGCCCGCAGACCTTCCGCGAAGAGGTCGCCCTTGCGGCGGACCTCGTCGAGGAATCCGGGCGCCCGCAGCGCCTCCAGGACCACGCGGGACGCGGCGCAGCAGACCGGGTTCCCTCCGAACGTGCTCCCGTGGCTTCCCGGAACGAAGGAGCTCGCCACGTCCGGGTCCGCCACCACGGCGCCCAGCGGCAGCCCGTTGGCCAGCCCCTTGGCCAGCGTGACGACGTCCGGGCGGATCCCGAAACGCTCTCCGGCCAGAATCGAGCCGGTGCGGCCGAGCCCCGTCTGGATCTCGTCCACGAGCAGGAGAATTCCCCGCGCCCTGCAGAGACGCTGCGCCTCCTCCAGGTAGCCGGGGGGAGGGAGTCGCACCCCGCTCTCCCCCTGGATCGGCTCCACCAGAAAGGCGCACGTCGCATCCGTCAGCGACTTCTCGAGCGCCGCCGCATCTCCGAAGGGCACCGTGCGGAACCCGGGGAGCAGCGGCTCGAAGCCCCGGTGGAGCTTCGGCTGGGCCGAAGCCGACAGCCCGCCGTAGGTGCGCCCGTGGAACGACCCTTCCGCCACGACGATCTCGTGCGCCCCTCCCCGGCCCCGGTCGGCGGACCACTTCCGGGCCAGCTTGATCGCCGCTTCGTTCGCCTCGGTGCCGCTGTTGCAGAAGAAGACCTTTCCGCCGGTCGTGGAGTCGGAGAGCAGCTTCGCCGCTTCCGCCTGGACCGGCACGTGGAAGAGGTTCGAGACGTGCACCAGGTTCTTGGCCTGGAGCGACACCGCCCGCGAGACGTCGGGGTGGGCATGGCCCAGGAGAACGACCGCGATCCCGCCCAGGAAATCGATGTACTCCCTGCCCTCGGCGTCGAACAGGCGCGCCCCCTCCCCCCGGACGAACGCCACCGGAAGGCGCGCGTAGTTCCCGATCTGGTACTTCTGCGTCATGGCCGCGATCTCCGCGGACGTCATGCCGGCCGGTCCTCCTCGTCCCCCGCCGTGATCTCCGTTCCGATTCCGGCGTCGGTGAAGATCTCGAGCAGGACGCTGTGAGGAACCCGGCCGTCGAGAATGTGCACCTTCCGGACGCCCTTCCGAAGCGCCGTCAGCCCGCATTCCGCCTTGGGAATCATGCCGCCGGAGATCGACCCGCTCTGGACGGCGTCCGCCGTTTCGGCGGCGCTCATGGTGGAGACCAGCGCTCCCCCGCGGTCCATCACGCCGGCGACGTCGGTCAACAGGATCAGTTTCTCGGCGCGGAGCGCTCCCGCCACCTCGGCGGCTACGGTGTCCCCGTTGATGTTGTACGCCTCGCCTCCGGTTCCCACTCCGATCGGCGCGATGACCGGGACGAATCCGCTCGCTTCCAGCACGCGCAGCACGTCCGCGCGGACCTCGACGACCTCGCCCACGAGCCCCAGGTCCAGGGGGGCGGACGCGCCTCCCGCCGGGGAGGGCGCCAGGTACTTGCGCGCACGGATGAGGTTCCCGTCCTTGCCCGTCAGCCCCACCGCCCGGCCGCCGTGGAGTTGGATCAGGGCGACGATCCGCTTGTTGACGGTCCCGCCGAGCACCATCTCCACGACCTCCATCGCTTCCGGGGAGGTCACCCGCAACCCCTCG
Source organism: uncultured bacterium (assembly GCA_964459975.1). GTDB lineage: Bacteria > Desulfobacterota > Deferrimicrobia > Deferrimicrobiales > Deferrimicrobiaceae > CSP1-8. Next base: position 4,426 of record CAYWOT010000001.1, on the reverse strand, counting down.
TTCCGGCGCGAGGGAATCGACAGCTTCTCCAGCATGCGATCGATCTGGGGTCCGCCGCCGTGGACGACGACCGGCCGGATTCCCACGTACTGGAGCAGAACGATGTCGTCCGCGAACGCGGACATCCGGTCCTCGCCCGCCATCGCCGCGCCCCCGTACTTGACGACGATCGTCTTGCCGCTGAACTCCCGAATGTACGGCAGCGCCTCGACGAGCGTCCGGGCCTTCTCGAGGTATCCCCGCATGTCTCCCATGGATTCCGTCCGTCAGAGGATGTACCGGCTGACGTCCACGTCCCGCACGATGCCGGCGAGCTTCTCGTCCACGTACGCCGGCGGGATCACGATCTCCTGCCCGGAGATCTCCGGGGCCGAGAACAGCAGATCCTCCAGGAGCCTCTCCATGATCGTGTGCAGACGGCGCGCGCCGATGTTCTCCGTGCGGTCGTTCACGTCGCAGGCCATCGCGGCGATCCGCTCCACCGCCTCGGGCGCGAAGGACAGCCGGACCCCTTCCGCGGCGAGCATCTCCGTGTACTGGCGGGTGAGCGAGCCGTGCGGCTCGGTCAGGATGCGCACGAAGTCCGCCTTCGTCAGCGGCTCGAGCTCCACCCGGATGGGGAACCGTCCCTGCATCTCGGGGATGAGGTCCGACGGCTTCGCCGTGTGGAACGCACCGGCGGCGATGAACAGGATGTGGTCCGTCCGCACCATTCCGTACTTCGTGTTGACGTTGGACCCTTCCACGATAGGCAGCAGATCGCGCTGGACTCCCTGGCGGGACACGTCCGGCCCGGTGGCCGCCTCGCGGCCGGCGATCTTGTCGATCTCGTCCAGGAACACGATCCCGCTCTCCTCGGTGCGCCGCACGGCCAGCGCCTTCACCTGGTCCATGTCGACCATGCGCGAGGCCTCCTCCTTTTCGAGAAAGGCCAGCGCCTCCGGCACGCGCATCCGCTTGCGCCGGATCTTCTTGGGGAGGAGGTTCCCGAGCATCTCCTGGATGTTTCCCTCGATTCCCTCGCCTCCCCCCCCGGTCACTCCGATCAAATCGATCGCCGGAACGCTGCTTTCGCGGACCTCGATCTCCACCGTACGGTCGGCGAGCTTGCCTTCCTGGAGCATCGCGCGCATCCGATCCCGCGACTCCCGCCCCGGCTCGGCGGACTCGCCCCCCGGCTCCTTGAGCGGCTGCGGGCGCGGAGGAAGCAGGACGTCGAGGAGGCGCTCCTCGGCGCTGGCCTTCGCCCGCTCCGCGACCTTCTCCATCTCCTCCATGCGGACCATGTGGACCGCGATCTCGGCCAGGTCGCGGATGATCGACTCCACGTCCCGGCCGACGTACCCCACCTCCGTGAACTTCGACGCCTCCACCTTGACGAACGGCGCGTGGGCCAGGCGCGCGAGGCGGCGCGCGATCTCGGTCTTTCCCACGCCGGTCGGCCCGACCATGATGATGTTCTTCGGAACGATCTCCTCCCGGATCTCCTCCGGGACCTGCATGCGCCTCCACCGGTTCCGGAGCGCGATCGCCACGGCGCGCTTCGCCTTCTGCTGGCCCACGATGAACCGGTCCAGCTCCGCGACGATCTCGCGCGGAAGCATCGGACTGGCGGCCGGTCGGTCCGGTTCCCTGGCGTTCACGGCGCGGCAACCTCCTCGGTCACGACATTGTTGTTCGTATAGATGCAGATCTCCGAGGCGATCCGAAGCGCCTCGCCGACGATCTCCACGGCGGACTTGTCCGTATGGAGCAGCATCGCCCGGGCCGCCGCCATGGCGTACGGGCCGCCGGACCCCACCGCGATCACGCCGTCGTCGGGCTCGACCACGTCGCCGCTGCCGGTCAGGAGCATGAGCCCGCTGCCGTCGGTCACCACCATGAGGGCGTCCAGGCGTCGGAGCACCCGGTCCGTCCTCCAGTCCTTGGCGAGCTCGACCGCGGAGCGCCGCAGGTTTCCCCGGAACTCCACGAGCTTGGCCTCGAACTTCTCGAAGAGCGTCATGGCATCGGCGGTCGCACCCGCGAACCCCGCCACGACGCGGTCGTGGTGGAGACGCCGGATCTTGCGGGCGGTATGTTTGAGCACGGTGTTCCCGAGAGTCACCTGTCCGTCTCCCGCCATCGCCACCCGGCCGCCGCGGGACACCGCGACGATCGTCGTCCCCCGCGTCTCCGTCACCGGTCCGCTCCTTTCGCCCCAGCGCGCCCCCGTCCGCGGCGGCCCTGTGCCCCGGATGCACGGGGGTGCGCCGACTCGTACGCGCGCACGAGGTGGCTGACGTTCACGCGCGCATACCGCTGGGTCGTCGACAGGGACGCGTGCCCGAGCATCTCCTGGATCGCTCGCAGGTCGGCGCCCGACTCGAGCAGATGCGTGGCGAACGAATGCCGGATGCCGTGGGGCGACAGGTGCCGCCACAGCCCTGCCCGCGCTACCGCCCGGTCGACGATGCGCGCCACGCTCCGGGCCGAGAGAGCCCCGCCGCGGAGGTTGTGGAACAGCGCCCCCCGGCGGTCGTCCCCCGGATCCGCCCCGTCCGGCGTCCGCCTCTCGGCGAGGTACGCAGAGAGGGCCCCCCGCGCTTTTTCCCCCACCGGGACCACGCGGACCTTCCGTCCCTTGCCGAGGACCCGAACCGTCCCCTCTTCGAGCGACACGTCGCCCCTTCGCAACGCAACGAGCTCGCCCACCCGCAGGCCGGACGAATAGAGCAGCTCGAGGATGGCGGCCTCCCGCTTTCCGGCTTCCCCTTCCGCGGGCAGGGAGCGCAGCAGATCCATCATCTCGTCCACCGGGAGGAACTCCGGCAGGCGCATCGCGCGCCGGGGACCCGCCACGCCGGCCGCCGGGTTTGCGGGGATCCGCCCCACGGTGACCAGGAACGAAAAGAACGTCCGCAGCGCCGAGGCCGTCCTGGCCGCGGTCGAACCCTTCGTGCCGCGGAAGCGGAAGGCGAGATACCGCCGCAGATCCGCGGCCGACACCGTCTCCCAGCCCGGGCCGCCGGCGCGCGGCGACGAGTCGTCCCCTGCTCCCGACAGAAACGCGCGGAGGGCCGTAACCTCGCGGAGGTAGGCCCTCACCGTTTCGCGCGAGGCATTCCTCTCAGACAGAAGGAACCGCGAGAACTGCTCGATGGCGGAATCCAATCCCCTTGCCCGTCCCTTCGCCCCGCGTGTGGAAAAGATTTATGTAACACACACGGGATCAAAGGAAAAGGTCCATCTCCGAAAATCGTCGACGGCGCGGAGGGCCCGCTCCGCCTGGCGCGCCTTCCGCTCCCGTTTTCTCCCGCCGGCGGGAAGGGGCAGGAGACCGAAATTGGCGTTCATCGGCTGGAACGCCCCTCGCCCGGGAGTCGTAATCTGCTTCATGAGCGCGCCGATCATCGACTCGACCGGAAATTCGGCGGGCTCGCACCCGGACGCACGGGCGGCCGCGGAGACCCCCGCGACGAACCCCGACGCGATCGACTCGACGTATCCCTCCACTCCCGTGATCTGCCCGGCGAAGAACAGCCCCCGCCGCTTGCGGAACTCCATCGTGGCGTGCAGGTGCCGGGGCGCCGCAAGGAAACTGTTGCGGTGGACCGACCCGTGCCGGAGGAATACGGCGCGCGACAGCCCCGGAATGAGGGAAAGGACCCGTTCCTGCTCCGGGCGTGCAAGGCGGGTCTGGAATCCGACCAGGTTGAACATCGTTCCCGCCTCGTTTTCGCGGCGCAGCTGCACCACGGCGTGAGGCACGGTTCCGGTCCGCGGATCCCGAAGCCCCACGGGACGCAGGGGACCGAACAGCAGGGTCTCCGGCCCACGGCGCGCGAGCACCTCGATCGGCATGCACGACTCGAAGTACCGCTCCTCCTCGAAGGCATGCGCGGGGGCGACTCTCGCCGAAAGCAGCGCACCGAGGAACGCCTCGTATTCGGGCCGCGTCATCGGGAAGTTCAGGTAGTCCCCCGACCCCGCCCCGTACCGGTCGCCGAAGAAGCCGCGGCTCAAGTCCAGGGACCCGGCGTCCACGATCGGTGAGATGGCGTCGTAGAAATAGAAGCTGCGCTCGCCGACCAGATCGACGATGCTCTCGGACATCGATTCCGACGGGATCGGCCCGCAAGCCACGATCACGACCGGGTCCTCCGGGATTCTCGCCGCCTCGGAGGCGACGATGCGGACGGTCGGCCGCGCGCGCACCGCCTCCGTCACGCGCCGTCCGAACGCCTCCCGGTCCACGGCGAGCGCCTTGCCGGCCGGAACCCGGACCCGGTCGGCCACGCGGAGAAGATTGGAGCCCAGCGCCCGGAGCTCCGCCTTGAGCAGACCCTTTCCCGAGTCCGTCCGGTCCCCTCCCAGGGAGTTGCTGCAGACCAGCTCGGCGAACCATCCGGTCCGGTGCGCGGGGGAGGATACCGCCGGCCGCATC